>JANXFM010000117.1 GCA_024959975.1 Flavobacteriales bacterium | reverse complement strand
GGAGCATCTTCGTCCGTTTTCTCCGGCTTAGCAGAAGTAAACAACTCAAAATGTATATTGGACTCCACAACACCTATCTCAACCAAAGCATCCTTAATCTCGAAGATCATCTCTTCAGGACCACATAAGAAAACCTCATCTAAAGTTGTTAAGTCAACCAGATCCTTGTGGTATGCTCTACATTTCTCAGCAGAAAGCCTTCCTCTAAATTTATGATCTACATCACTATCTCTACTTAATACGTGATAAACGTGTAAGCGATTCGGATAATCTTCTTGTAAATCTTCCAGATCACTATTAAAGATGATCGTTTCCCTAGTCCTATTTCCATAGAATAAATTAAAAATACTCTTTGGCTCTGCCTTTAAAGTAGCACGAATAATCGACATAATTGGTGTGATACCGGAACCCGAAGCAAAAGCCGCATAGTTCTTTTCATTATCCGCATTGACCTCAGTAAAAAAACTTCCCAAAGGAGGCATAACATCAATCTTATCGCCCACCTTTAATATCGTATTCGCATAAGTAGAGAATTTCCCATTCGGAATCTGCTTTACCGCAACCCGCAACTCTTTCCCATAAGGGCACGAACATATAGAATAAGATCTACGAATATCCTCGCCGTCCAAATCCATTCTCAAGGTTACATACTGTCCCTGAACAAACTCAAACTTACCTCCCAACTCAGCCGGCACATCAAATAGTATGGATACAGACTCAGCAGTTTCGCGCTTTACCTCTTTTACTTCAAGGCTATAAAAATTAGTCATATATTTTCAATTTGTTGTAAAAATATGCAATTCCTTATGGTTTCTCACATTCGTGAAAAAGATTCTGTGAAATGTATTTCTACATCGCAAACCATTTTACGATTATGTTTGGAATTTAACGTAAATTTGAACTATAATTAGAAGAATTAATAATACATGATGAACTACATAGAACACTATATTAATAATCAGGTTTGCATCATCAAACTAAACCGTCCAAAAATATTCAACAGCTTTAATAAAGACATGGCCCTTCAGCTACAAGGGGTTCTCGACGACTGCGAGAAAAACACCGAAGTAAGAGCCATCTTATTAACGGGCGAAGGAAAAGCTTTTTGTGCCGGACAGGATCTACAAGAAATTACCGACCCCAACGGGCCGGAATTGAGCTCTATTGTTCGCAAACATTACAACCCAATTATCGAACGCATTCGCAGTATTGAGAAACCTGTTGTTTGTGCAGTTAATGGTGTAGCTGCCGGAGCGGGTGCCAACATTGCTTTAGCCTGTGATATTACCCTTGCCGGCGAATCAGCTGCTTTCATTCAGGCATTTAGTAAGATCGGTTTGATTCCCGATTCCGGAGGAACGTTCTTCCTGCCTCGTATTATAGGAATGCAAAAAGCTGCTGCCCTGATGATGCTTGCCGACAAAGTAATGGCCTCCGATGCAGAAAAAATGGGCATGATTTATAAGGTTTGTTCTGATGAGACCTTGATGGAAGAAACCTTAAAAGTGGCTGAAAAATTAGCTTCGCTTCCTACGGTTGGTTTGGGATTAACTAAAAGAGCCCTAAACAAATCCATGACAAACGACTTAAGGGCACAATTAGACTTAGAAGGCAAATTACAAACGGCTGCCGGAGAAACATACGACTACAATGAAGGGGTTGCTGCTTTCCTGGAAAAGCGTGCGCCTAAATTTAAAGGTGAATAAATGAAAAAGGTTGGAATAATAGGTGCGGGAGCCATGGGCTCCGGAATTGCTCAGGTGGCTGCTACAGCAGAACATTCAGTCGTTCTTTTTGACACCAAATCGGAAGCGTTAAACCTGTCAAAATCTAAACTTTCCAAAGTAATGGATCGTTTAGTAGAAAAAGAGAAGCTTACTTCAAAAGAAGCTGAAGCTATTCAATCCCGCATCTCTTACACAGATGATTTAGAGGCGCTTTCAGAATCTGAGATTATCATTGAAGCGATTATTGAGAATCTCGATATTAAGAAAAGTGTTTTCTCTTCGATAGAACAATTAGTTTCTGCAGATTGCATCCTTGCCAGCAATACCTCTTCGCTTTCCATTACTTCCATTGCCTCTGCTTGTGAGAAACCGGAACGCGTGATCGGAATTCACTTCTTTAATCCGGCTCCGCTGATGCCGTTGGTAGAAATTATTCCGGCAATCCAAACTTCTGAAGCTACAACAACCGAAGCCAGAGCCATCATCGACTCCTGGAAGAAAGTAACGGTATTGGCAAAAGACACACCCGGTTTTATCGTGAATCGTGTGGCACGTCCTTTTTATGGGGAAGCTATTCGAATACTCGAAGAAGGAATGGCAGACATCGCCACCATCGACTGGGCGATGAAAGAAATTGGTGGCTTCCGTATGGGGCCTTTCGAACTAACCGACTACATCGGACACGATGTAAACTATGTGGTTACCGAAACCGTATTTAGAGCGTTCTTCTACGATCCTCGATACAAACCCTCCTTTACTCAAAAGAGATTGTTAGAAGCAGGACGATTGGGCAGGAAATCAGGACAGGGATTCTACGATTACAGCGAAGGTGCTGTAAATCCGGAACCGAATACCGATATCAACTTAGGAACGAAAATTGTTAATCGCATTGTAGTCATGCTCATCAACGAAGCTGCAGACGCATTATTCTTAAACATCGCTTCGGCAAAAGACATCGACCTGGCTATGACCAAAGGAGTAAACTACCCGAAAGGGCTTTTGGCTTGGGCCGACGAAAAAGGATTGGATAAGGTATTAGCTCAATTGGAAGAACTTTATAAAACCTATTGCGAAGATCGATATCGTCCAAGTCCGTTATTGAGAAAAATGGTTCACGAACAAAAAACATTTTACTCATGAGTGATCCGGCCAAAAGAATCGTCGATAAGATGTACGAAAACGATGCTTTCAGTCAATGGCTGGGCATCAAACGCTTGGAAGATGG
>JANXFM010000069.1 GCA_024959975.1 Flavobacteriales bacterium | reverse complement strand
CGTAAGTCTTTTTGTACCTGCTCCAATATTCGTTTGCTGTGACGCTCGGGGTCTACAATTTTTATCTTCTTGAGTTTTTCCTGACGCATGTACTGTGCATTGCGCAGCGATAGGTCGATCAATGCTTTTTTATCGCCTCGCTGAGGGACGTGTACCTTTACCTCTTCCCAGGGGCTGATCATGTCTTTGTTAAGAATGATCTCTTTGGTGGTGGAATGAAATTTCTCCCGAATGTCCATCACTGCCATGGTGAGTAGGTCTTCGTCGGCTTCTTCGAGCTTTTTCTTGATCTCCAAGTTATGCGACTGAATAATGGCTCCGTTTACAATCTTGAAATAATTAACGTAAGCCGAATCGGTATCGGAGAATATGGTGAACACGTCTACATTATGGACGGTTGGACTCACCACGGTCGATTTGGATTGATAATTCTCTAAAGCATCCAATCTCTGTTTGATTTCCTGAGCTTTTTCAAACTCTAAATTGGCAGCATATTTATGCATCTGTTCTTTCAAGGGCTGTATGATGCTTCGGGTATTCCCTTTTAATATGTTTCGGATTTCAGCAATGGATCGGTTGTAATCTTCTTCGTCCTGATAGGCCTCACAAGGCCCCAAACATTTTTTAATATGGTAGTCAAGACAAACCTTAAACTTGCCTTTTTCGATGTTCTCCTCGCTTAAATTAAAGGTGCAGGTACGCAGTTGATAGTTTTGTTTTATCAAGTCTAATAAAACTTTCATGACCCGAACCGAGGCATAAGGTCCAAAATATTCAGAGCCGTCTTTAACCACATTTCGAATGGAAAATACGCGTGGAAAACGTTCTTTTTTAATACAGATCCAAGGATAACTTTTATCGTCCTTGAGCATGACATTGTAGCGTGGCTGATGCTTTTTAATGAGGTTGTTTTCTAATAATAAGGCATCTACCTCGCTTTCAACCAAAATGTATTCTATGCGCTCGATCTTAGAAACCAAGACACGCGTTTTCCCGTATCCGGAGTGATCTTTCTGGAAGTAGGAAGAAACACGACGCTTTAAATTTTTTGCCTTGCCCACATACAGTATGGTGTCCTGCTTATCAAAATACTGATACACCCCGGCACTGTTAGGCAGGGTCTTTAAAGTTTGAGCAATATGTTCTTTGACTTTAGACACGACTCAAATGTAAGGAAAGTATTCAGGAGACAGAAGTCAGGTCCAGAATTCGCGTTGTTTGTTGCGTTCTTTTTTCTGTTTCAAGTATTCCTCTGTAGGGACTTTAATAAATGAAGGGTGTTGTTCGATGGCAAATTCCAGTTGCTCTACAATCTTTTCTATGGAGTCATTTTCATAGTCTATTTCCAAAGGTTCTTTAATCACCATGGATTGTAGAATCCCTTTTTTCTTGATGAACAGTCCTTTCTTATCAAACGATCTGCGGAAACCATCGATCACAATAGGAACGACAACGGGTTTGTATTTCTTAATAATATGGGCTGTTCCTTTACGAATTGGATTGAATGCTTTGGTGGTTCCCTGTGGAAAGGTAATCACCCAACCATCATCTAATGCCGATCCGATATTGGTAATCTCCTTAAAGTCTACCTTACGATTAACAGACTCTCCCGCCGCACGCCAGGTACGTTTAATGGTAACAGCTCCTACATAGGCCATGATCTTTGGCAATAAGCCGGATTTCATGGTCTCGTTAGCCGCTACATAGTAGAGGTTGGTTTTCGGGTTCCACAAATAAGCGACGTTCTTAATGCTGTCTATTCGCCCTTTTAAAGAGGCGTTAAAAACATGATACATCGCAGCAACATCAGCAAAATAGGTTTGATGATTGGAAACAAAAAGAACATTTTTCCCCTTTAGGTCTCTAATAATCTCAGAACCTTCGATCTGTAAGCTGTTAAAACTCTGGTAGCGTCTATGAGACAGCATGCCCAAAATTTGGATCAACCAGCGTTTTAAGAATATGTAATGCCCAAAAGGATCTTGTTTAAAAAGCCCCATACAGTAAATAATCGTTCTACAAAAGGCCTCTTTCTTTAAGTTTCTCTGCGATCTGAACCGTGTTGGTCGCTGCACCTTTACGTAAATTATCAGCTACAACCCACATGTTTAAGGTGTTCGGACAAGAGTCATCTCTTCGCAATCTACCTACAAAAACTTCGTTCTTACCCTCAGCATATTTAGGCATCGGGTAGGTGTTGGTGTCTGTGTTGTCTTGTAAAACCAATCCTTCTGTTTCACTAATCGCTTTACGAACAGTAGCAAGATCAAAGTCTTTTTTGAAGGTTACGTTAATGCTTTCAGAATGGCCTCCCATTACCGGTACACGTACTGCAGTTGCGGTAATTCCAATCGTATTATCACCTAAGATCTTACGGGTCTCATTAACCAATTTCATCTCTTCTTTGGTGTAACCTGTTTCAACAAAATCATCACAATGAGGCAGACAGTTTCTGTAGATCGGGTATGGATATGCCATTTCGTCCTGAACGCCTTCTTCCTCGTTTTCGAGTTGCTGCATCGCTTTAACTCCTGTACCCGTTATGGATTGATAGGTTGAGATTACAAGTCGTTCCAAACCGTACAATTCGTGTAAAGGTGCTAATGCCAATACCATTTGTATGGTTGAACAATTTGGGTTGGCAATAATTTTGTCTTCAGCAGTCAATTCTCCGGCATTGATCTCAGGTACGATCAACTTGTATTCCGGCTTCATTCTCCATGCTGATGAATTGTCAACAACAGTTGTTCCTACGGCAGCAAACTTAGGTGCCCACTCCAAAGAGGTAGATCCCCCTGCAGAAAACAATGCCAAATCGGGCTTTTCCGCAACGGCTTGTTCAAGACTATGTACCGTAAAGTCTTTCCCTTGCCAGGAAATGGTTTTACCTACCGACCTTTCAGAAGCTACAGGTATCAATTCCGTAATAGGAAATTGACGCTCTGCCAATACTTTTAACATGACGTTTCCCACCATTCCAGTGGCACCAACTACAGCTACTCTCATTTTGTTGTTTTTATTATGTTCTGTTTCGTTTTTAAAGTATGAGCTCGTTGTTCATCTAAAAAACGGCTCAAAGATAAGGATTTATGCCTGAGCGAGCTTAAAAAACCTGCTCAACAACCTTAAGTATGTTCTTTCCTCTTCCCATGGTGTAATAATGTAAACAGGGAACACCGTAATCAATAAGTTCCTTCGACTGTTGGATTGCCCACTCTATTCCCAATTGATAGATGGCTTCATCTGATTTACATTTTAAAACTTCATCCACTAAAGCTTCCGGGTAATTGATGTGAAAAAACTGCGGGATTCTTTGCAGCTGTTTTTTCGTAGCCAACGGCTTAAGTCCCGGAATAATAGGTACATGTATGTCATTTTCACGGCATTTTTCTACAAAGTCAAAGTAAACCTGATTGTCGAAAAACATCTGTGTAACGATGTAATCAGCCCCTTTGTCAACTTTGTGTTTTAAATATTGCAGATCGGTTTTTTTGTTCGGCGACTCGAAATGCTTTTCAGGATAAGCAGCCACACCAATACAGAAATCTGTTTTGGCTTTATTTTGCAGTTCATCATCCAGATAGATTCCTTTGTTTAGGTTTACCACCTGTTCCAACAGCTCACTTGCAAACTCGTGTCCTTCGGTTTCCGGAACAAATACGCCCTGAGATTTCATTGGGTCTCCACGCAATACCAAAAGGTTGTCTACGCCCAAATAATCCAGGTCGATCAAGGCGTTTTCTGTTTCTTCCTTATTAAAGCCACCACAAATAATATGGGGT
>JANXFM010000021.1 GCA_024959975.1 Flavobacteriales bacterium | reverse complement strand
GTGGCTAATATTTCATCTGCTTTTGCGAAACCTGACTTAAAGCCAAGGTTCCCGTAAATCTCGCGAAGTTTATTATTATTGATAACAATGAGAGAGTCAACGTGTTCTTTTAGTTCTTCGATTCCTTCTTTAGCCTGAGACATTCTAAGCTCACCCTCAAAAACAAATGGAATGGTAACAATGGCTACCGTAAGGATATCCATGTCTTTAGCTGCCTTAGCTATTACAGGTGCAGCACCTGTACCCGTTCCACCACCCATTCCGGCATTAATAAACACCATTTTGGTATTGCATTCCAAAACATCAATAACATCCTTAATATTTTCTTCTGCAGCCATCCTACCTTTAAGTGGCCATGCTCCAGCTCCCAAACCTTCAGTTACAGAAACTCCCAACTGAATTTTAGTAGGGACAGGACTATCATCAAGGGCTTGCTGATCGGTGTTGCATACCACAAAATCTACGCCTTTAATGCCCTTTTGATACATGTAATTTACGGCATTACTACCTCCACCTCCTACTCCGATCACCTTAATCGAAGAGGACTGGTTTTGTGGCATATCAAAATCTAAATCAGGCATAACTTAAGGGGTTTATTGTATTAATCCTCATTGGCTAAAAAATTCATAAATCCTCGCACCCACTTATCAAAGAAGGATTCTTTAGGATTTACATCCGTTTCACCTATTGGGCTAGGCTCCGAACTCGGTAATGTTTTTGCATCTACCTCATCAATAGACTGGTTAACAGGGTCTGGCTTTTCTTCTACTTCAACGAAGCTGGGTATTTGAGGGTTTTTCTCATTAAACTCTACGCCCTTCATTACCAAACCAATGGCTGTGGCATACATTGGACTTTCTAATTCCGGACGAGCGCCTTTTGCCAAATGCTCATTCGGAAAGCCAACACGCGTATCCATTCCCGTTTCATATTCAAACAACTGCTTGATATGCTTCAACTGAGAACCACCTCCGGTTAAAACAATTCCGGCAATTAATTTTTTCTTTCCTTCTTCATGTCCATAATTCTTCACCTCAACATAAACCTGATCAATAATTTCTACCAGGCGAGCATGAATAATTTTGGACAACATTTTTAGTGAAATTTCTTTTGGCTCTCTCCCTCTTAATCCCGGAATAGAAACAATTTCATTTTCGCTATTTTCTCCCGGCCAGGCCGAACCAAATTTCATTTTCAGGAGTTCAGACTGCTTTTCAATAATAGAACAACCTTCCTTAATATCTTCAGTAATTACATTACCCCCAAAAGGGATAACAGACGTGTGACGTATAATCCCGTCTTTAAAAATGGCTACATCTGTAGTACCTCCACCAATATCTACCAGACAAACGCCGGCTTCTTTTTCCTCCTCACTCAAAACTGCTTCTGCAGATGCCAGGGGTTCAAGAGTAATCCCCGAAACCTCCAGATCAGATTTTTTTACGCAAGAGAAAATATTTCCGATCGCGGCTTTTTGTCCTACTACAATATGAAGGTTTGCCTCCAAACGACGACCCAACATTCCGATAGGTTCGTGAAGGTTAGGCTCTCCATCTATTTTATATTCCTGAGGCAATACATGAATAATCTCCTCACCCGGAAGCATGACTAGTTTGTGTACATTTTCAACAAGCTTATCGATATCTTCCTGAGTGATGACCTCTTGAGCATTTTCCCTGAGGATGTAATCACTATGTTGAAGCGAACGTATGTGTTGACCCGCAATTCCAACCACACAATTACTTAGGTTCAAGCCCGAATCCGTTTCGGCTTCGTTTACTGCATGCTGAATGGACTCAATCGTTTGAGTAATATTTGAAACCACCCCACGCTGTACTCCTAAAGATTTTGCTTTACCAAAACCCAGAATATCAATTTTCCCATATTCATTTTTACGACCAACAATCGCAACAATTTTTGTTGTTCCGATGTCTAATCCTATGGCAATTTCTCCCTGTTCCATTTCTTTATCTTTTTGTACATACCACCTGATCTTTAAACTTTAGGTTGATGTGAGAATATCTGTCCCAACCTACTTTCTCCAATCCGTGACGATAAAAAACTTTCAATTTTTCAAACTTCTTCACCAAATTCTGAGCCTCGCCCAAAATAATTTTATGATCTCCCACACGCGGATAAACAATAAGTTCATCTGTTTCATCAAACGCAATGGCTGTAATCTGTGCTTTCAAAAATTCGTCCGCATCGATAAGGTCTACAACTGAAGCTAATATTGTCTTACGCTCCTCTGTAATTTCTGACCAGTATACTTGTAAGACTCTGGCACTGTATTTCTCAGAGAGTGAAAATTGCATAATTTCCTGATCCAGATAATAGGAGTCATTCTCTTCAAAAACTCGCACTATAGGCTTACGTTGCTTCACATCAACGCACAAATTGCCATCGATTGTTAAATATAATTCTGCTTTCTTAATATTAGGATGAGTATCCAGGAATTCTTCTAACAAATAGATGTTTATATCTTCATAGGTTTTTCCAAGAATAGAATCCTCTTTTTCGAGGAGCATAGCCCCCACCATTTCGGCATCTACAAAAAACAAACCCTCCTCTGTATCTACCTGTATTTCTACCTTTTGACACGCTACATCATTCAAACTCTCCCGGCTTGTCCAGGACAAAAAAGATAGCATAGCTATGATTAGTAAAAAGTATGTTATGTTTAAAAACTTCCTCACGATACTAAATACTTTTTAATAGGTTGAATTAAAACATCAATATCTCCGGCTCCAAGTGTCATCAGCACATCTGTTTTAGCTATTGCTTCAGGAAATTCAGACATCGCATAAACACCTTTCTGTTTACAGGTAATTTTCTCCAATAAAACCTGAGAATTTACTCCCTCAACAGGTAGTTCTCTGGCCGGATAAATATCCAACAACATTACTCTATCAGCAGCCGACAATTCTCGGGCAAAATCATCCATAAAATCGCGTGTTCGCGTAAATAGGTGTGGCTGAAAAACAACGGTAAGCTCTTTGTTTGGAAACAAATCTCTGACGGAACGAATGGCTACTTCAATCTCTTTTGGATGATGTGCATAATCATCAATATAAATCTGATGATCTGTTTTAACATGGTATTCAAAACGTCTTTTTACTCCGGAAAAAGAAGCGATGGAATCGACAATCCCCTTCGTAGAAATACCTTGAAAATAGGCCATGGCAAATGCTGCCAAAGCGTTCTCCACATTATGAATTCCGGGTAAGCCTGTAATTACATTCTTACAAACACCTTTGGGATAAATCAGATCAAAATAATAAGCACCATTTTCTACACGAATATTTACAGCAGAAAAATCTGCTGTGTCAGAATCTAAAGCATAGCTGTACTTCGATGGCACATTTAATCCTTCCTTAGCAATAAGGTTTCCATCTTCTACTTTATCTGAAAATAACCGGAAAGATTCTTCGAGATGACGAGCAGTACCATAAATATCTAAGTGATCGGCATCCATAGAACTTATGAGTGCCCAGTTAGGCGAAAGCTTTAAAAATGAACGATCAAATTCGTCAGCCTCCACAACAGCAATAGCTGCAGAACCTATTCTTAAATTTGAATCAAAATCAGTAGCAATACCTCCTAAAAACGCCGAACAGTCCACAAGGTTATCACTCAAAATATAAGATAGTAAACTCGAAATAGTAGTCTTTCCGTGCGTTCCTGCGATAGCTAAGCATTGTAAATTTTTGGTGATGGCACCTAGAATTTCGGCACGCTTACCAAGCAGATAACCTTCATCCTGAAAATACTTTATCAGCTTATTATTTTTTGGAATTGCCGGCGTGTAAACCACCAGAGTGTTTTTCTTATCTCTAAATGAGGCAGGAATTGTTGCCAGATCATCCTCATACGAGATCTCACATGAGGCATGCTCTAAAGAAATACATAGCTCTGCCTGAGTTCTATCGTAGCCTGCTACTTCAAAATCCTTAGCCACAAAATAACGAGCCAGAGCACTCATACCTATTCCTCCGATTCCAAGAAAATAAATACGTTCTATATGATCTAGCTTAATCATTACTAAGTTCTTCAATAATATCTACAATCCTTTCTGCTGCTTTTGGCTTATCCATTTTCTTACAATTAGCAGCCAATTGCTTTTGCTTCTCAACATCATTCATCAATAAATCAAGTACTCGGAAAAGTTGCGTATCCATATTTTTTTCTTCCACCAAAATGGCTGCATCATTTCCTGATAATGCCAAAGCATTTTTCTTCTGATGATCTTCGGCAACATTTGGTGAAGGCACTAAAACACAGGCTTTCCCTAAAGAGCAAAGCTCAGATAAAGCAATCGCTCCAGCCCGAGAAATAACCACATCTGCTGCAGCCAGAGCCGGTCCCATTTCGGTAATAAATGCTTGTACTTTACCCGATTTACCCAAATCCGTTTGAGCAGACTTACACCTGTCATAGTACAACATCCCTGTTTGCCAGACCAACTGCACTTCATTCTCTTTAAACCAGGAAATATTTTCAAGTATGGTTTCGTTGATACGCTTCGACCCCAAACTACCTCCAATAACCAAAACCACCGGTTTGTCTTTTACCAAACCATAAGCGCTCAAAACTTCCGATCTATCATAAACTCCAAACTCAATTTCAGCACGGATCGGGTTTCCTGTTAACTGAATCTTCTCTTTGGGGAAGAACCTTTCCAAGCCCGAATAGGCTACACAAATCTGATTTACCTTAGAAGATAAGATCTTATTAGTAACTCCGGGGTAAGAATTTTGTTCCTGAATAAGGGTCGGGATCTTTAACAAAGATGCTACCCACAAAACAGGGCCACTAGCATAACCTCCCGTACCAATAACCACATTGGGCTTAAAGCGAAGCACAATAAAAAAAGATCGAAGCACACTAAAAATTAACTTGACAGGAAAGAGTAAATTTTTAAACGACAGAGAACGTTGAAATCCTGATATCCACAAACCTTTAACAGAGTAACCTGCAGCAGGAATTTTCTCCATCTCCATGCGATCTGATGCTCCCACAAAAAGCAACATACTTTCCGGATAACGGCGCTCAATTTCTTTTGCTATCGCAAGAGCCGGAAAGATATGCCCCCCTGTGCCACCACCACTAATTAAGAATCGCTTCTTCATCATTTGCTAGATTTTCAAGTTGTGGTTGTATGCTATTACTAATACTCAATATCAATCCTATTGCCGCGCAAGTCATCCATACCGATGAACCTCCCGCACTTATTAAGGGTAAAGTCTGTCCTGTAACGGGTAGTAAGTTTACCGCCACCGCCATATTAATAAAGGCCTGCGAGATAATGGAAAAGCCTAATCCTATAGCCATCAAAATGGCAAAATCGTCATCACTTTTACTAGCTATTCTCAACACTCTAAAGAGCAACATCAAATACAAAATGATTACAAACAACCCTCCTACTCTTCCATATTCTTCAACGATGACAGCATAAATAAAATCTGATGAAGATTGAGGTAAAAAATACTTCTGAACACTTTTTCCCGGACCCTGACCCCACACTCCTCCACGAGCGATGGCTGTTTTAGCATGGTTTACCTGATAATTTCCTTCACTATTTTCATCAGTAAAAGATTCTATCCGAGCTTTCCAGGTATCCACACGATTGCTAATATTCGGGTAAGTAGTAACCATCAAATAAAACAAGCTTAGAAAGACGACCCCTATCCCCACCATCGCACCCAGCGACTTCAAAGAATACCTTCCAATAAACATAATCAGAAAACTGATCATAAATATGATGGCAGCAGTAGAAAAATTAGAGGGCAATATCAATGCACAAATCAATATTACAGGTCCCAAAATGGGGAAAAAAGACTGCTTAAATGAATGCAATTTATCTCTAAAATGAACCAAATTACGAGCTAATAACACAAACAATGCAAGCTTTGCCAACTCCGAGGGTTGAAAGGTAAATCCAGCAATACGGATCCATCTACTGGCATTGGCCCCACCAATGGTTTCACCTCCACTAATAGCCCAGCAGATTAAAACAAGTGCCAATCCAAAAATTATTATCGAACTATTGTAAAAATATTTAAATGGTACTCTGGACAAAGCCCACATAATAAAAAAACCGATTCCCAAATGAATAAGATGTTTCACTAAAAAAGAAAACGTATTCCCCTGCTTGTAAGCAAAGGCCAGATGACTACTGGAGCTGTACACTAAAACAATAGAGACTAATGAGAGCAAGATCGCTATCGCCCAAATGTACTTATCACCCTTTATGTAGTTTACCCATTTCAACTCTTAAAGTAATCTTATTTGTTTCTTAAACTGACGACCCCGGTCTTCGTAATTGGCAAACAGATCGAAACTGGCACATGCCGGAGATAACAATACTGCATCTCCTTTTTCTGCAAATCGATAAGCTGCTTTTACGGCATCTTCCATAGAAGCTGTATCCTGAATAAGCTCTACAACGCCGCCAAAAGTCCTGATAAGCTTAGAATTATCCGTACCCAGACAAACAATAGCTTTTACCTTATCTTTTACCAAAGGCAAGAGGCCCTCGTAATCATTTCCTTTATCAACACCACCACAGATCCAAACTACCGGCTTATTCATGCTATCTAAAGCATACCAGACGGCATTAACGTTTGTCGCCTTAGAGTCGTTGATGTAATCAACGCCATACACTTTAAGTACGGGCTCTAAGCGGTGTTCAATTTTTTCGAAATCTGATAAGCAATCGCGTACAACATCATTGGTTATTCCCAACAATTTTGCAGCAATACCACCTGCCATAGAATTATAACAGTTGTGCTTTCCTTGTAATGCTAGTTCGTGAATTGTCATAGTTAACTGCTCTCTGTTAATGTTAATATTAATCTGTTTGTTCTCTAAATAAGCTCCCTCTGTTACGGTTTTTTGACCAAGAGGAAGTTTATTTGCTTTTACTTTTTCTAAATTCTTTTTTATCCATTCGTCATCATCCCAATAGATGAAATAGTCTTCTTGCGTTTGATTTTCTGTAATACGCATCTTTGCGGCTACATAATTCTCCATTTTGCCATCGTAACGATCTAAATGATCGGGACTCAAATTCAATAATATGGCGATGTATGGTTTAAACTGACGAATATCATCCAGCTGAAAACTACTGAGTTCTAAAACCCAATAATCGTGGTCGGAATTTGCCAGACAACGCGCAAAACTAGCCCCAACATTTCCTGCAAGCACCACATCTAATCCTGCACCTTTTAAAAGGTGATCGATTAAACTTGCCGTAGTGGTTTTACCATTACTACCTGTTATCGCTACGATCTTACCTTCGCTAAAACGCGAAGCAAACTCAATCTCTGAAAGAACTTCTATGCCCTTAGCTCTTGCTTTGGCAATGAGCTTTGTTTCGGGAATCCCAGGGCTTTTAATCAGCATTTCTGCAGAGAGTATTTTCTCTTCACTATGCTGACCCTGCTCCCATTCAAAACCATTTTCTGTTAACTCCTTTTGGAATGATTCCTTTACCGTTCCAAAGTCACTCACAAAAACCTCATAGCCTTTTTGTTTGGCTAAGAGTGCTGCTCCCACTCCACTTTCTCCGGCTCCTAATACAGCAATCATCTTTTAACGAAGTTTTAGGGTTACAAAACTTAAAATGGCCAACATGATTCCCACAATCCAAAAACGAGTCACAATTTTACTTTCATGCAACCCTGCTTTTTGATAATGATGATGAAGTGGAGACATCAAGAAGATGCGCTTTCCTTCACCGTATTTTTTTCTGGTGTATTTGAAATAAGATACTTGCAGTACCACCGATAAATTTTCTACTAAAAAGACCCCACAAATAATAGGTATCAAAAGCTCCTTACGAATAGCTATGGCAAAAACAGCAATAATACCACCGATAGCCAAACTACCTGTATCGCCCATAAACACTTGTGCCGGATATGAATTGTACCACAAAAACCCTACACAGGCACCAACAAAAGCACCAATAAATATTACGAGTTCACCCGAATTCGGGATGTACATGATATTGAGATAATCTGCGAAAATGATGTTACCCGACACGTAGGCAAAAATGGCTAAGACCAGGCCAATAATGGCGGAAGTTCCTGTTGCTAAGCCATCAATTCCATCGGTTAAATTAGCTCCGTTGGAAACGGCTGTTACAATAAAAATTACCATTGGAATAAAAATCAACCAGGCCCAATCCTGAGCTTTCTCGCCAAGCCAAGACAATAGATCTGAATAATCAAATTCGTTATTTTTTACAAAAGGAATGGTTGTCATGGTCGACTTCACATCTTCTTGCACAAACGCTACCTGGGCCGATTCATTTACGGTACTCACCTGTTCACGCATGACCACATCCGGGTGAAAATAAAGAATAGAACCCACGATTAAGCCTAAAGAAACCTGACCTAAGATCTTGAATTTCCCTGCCAAGCCTTTTTTATCCTTTTTAAATACTTTGATGTAATCATCTAAGAAACCGATGAAACCCATCCAAACGGTTGTAATAATCATCAGGATGACATAAATATTGTCGAGCTTAGCAAATAGAATCGTTGGTATTAAAATGGAACTCAATATGATAATCCCTCCCATAGTAGGTGTCCCGGCCTTCTCAGCCTGACCTTCTAAACCAAGATCTCTAACACTTTCCCCAACTTGTTTTCGCGCCAAAATACGGATGATACGCTTCCCGAAGATCATTGAGATCAACAAAGAAACAATCACTGCCATGGCAGCTCTGAAAGAAATGTACTGAAACACTCCCGCTCCCGGAAAGTTGAATGCCTCGTGTAAGTATGTGAATAAATAGTACAACATATCTTAGTCTTTTAAATGCTCTTTTAAAATCGCCACATCATCAAATGGAAGGCGTTCACCTTTGATTTCCTGATACTTTTCGTGTCCTTTTCCGGCTACCAACAAAATATCTCCCTCCGAACATAGAGTTACGCCCAACTTTATGGCTTCCGCTCTGTCTTCAAGCGTTAAAACCTTCTTCATCTGAGAAGCATTTAAGCCATCTTTCATCGCTTTAATAATTGCTTTTGGATTCTCACTTCTGGGATTATCAGACGTCAGAATAACCTGATCTGCCCACTGGCAAGCCGCTTGAGCCATCAATGGTCTTTTCCCTGTATCTCTATCGCCACCACAACCTACAATACAAACCACCTTTTCTTTTCCTGTTCGAATATCTGCAATGGTTTTTAGCACATTTTGCAATGCATCCGGCGTATGTGCATAATCAACAATTGAGGTAATTCCATGGTCAGATTTAAACTGCTGAAATCTTCCCTCAACGGCATTTAAAGCTGATAAAACGGTAAGTATCTGAAGGGAATCTTCACCCAATTCAACAGCAGTGGCGTAAGTCAATAATAAATTGGATGCGTTAAAGCTTCCAATCAGTTTTGTGTAAACATCCTGTCCATTGATATTCAAGTGCAAACCACTGAACTGATTTTCTATGATCTTGCACTTGTAATCTGCCGTAGATCTTAAAGCAAAGGTTTTCTTCTTTGCTTTTGTATGGTGCAACATGGTGTTGCTATGCTTATCATCTTTATTAACAATAGCAATGGCCTGAGGTGTTAAATCATCAAAGAATTTCTTCTTTGCTACAATGTACTCATCGTAAGTTTTGTGATAATCTAAATGGTCGCGGCTGATGTTTGTAAAAAGGGCAATGTCGAAATTCAAACCTGCAACACGCCCCTGATCTACGGCGTGAGAGCTCACTTCCATAAAGCAGTATTTACATCCTTCATCGATCATCTCCTTTAACATGGCATTCAAACGAATGGCATCGGGAGTGGTATGCGTTGCATTAATAGATCTTGAACCTATCTTGTACACTACGGTTGATACCAATCCGACCTTATGACCCAATGCCTGAAACAGGCTGTGAAGTAGCGTTGCAACCGTCGTTTTTCCGTTCGTTCCGGTAACACCTACTAACTTTATTTTCTCCGATGGATTGTCATAAAAATTAGAAGAAATAACACCCAAAGCTCTTGAAGAATCTTTTACCTTAACATAAACAACATCCTCGCTAATCTTTGCCGGAAGTTCCTCGCACACAATAGCCAATGCACCGGATTCTTCAGCCTTTTCTATGTAATCATGTCCATCAGACAGGCTTCCTTTTACGGCAATGAAAAGAGAATCTTTTTGCACCTGACGCGAATCAAAACACAAATGAGGAATAGCAATATTCGTATTCCCCTGAACGTGATCCAGATCTACCTTGTACAATATGTCTTTAAGTAGTTTCATGATGATAAACTCAATGCGACTTTTTGATTCTCCCTAATTTTATTTCCGGCTTTTAAAGACTGTCTTATCACTTTTCCTTTTCCCTGCAACTCTACATCTAAACCTAGATTCTCTAATAGGAATAAAGCATCCATTGCTGCCATTCCCTTAACATTTGGCATCTCTACCTCATCAAAATCCAAAACCTCAAACTTCTTTTTATCTGATTTCAACCAAATATTTTTTTGGGATCCCGGATACTTTGGATATTCCAAAACCTCATGAATATCATTTAACTCCTGCACCTTACCCACATAATCGTAAGCCATTGCACCATCCATCATTGGAGTCTCAATAGCCTCTTCAGCATAAAGCATATTGCGCAATTCTTTAAAAACCGGGGCTGCTACGACATTTCCATAAAACCCAATTTCCTTTTTAGGTTTTGTAACAACAACAACACAAGAATACTTTGGATTTTCGGCCGGGAAGTAACCTGCAAATGAAGCTCTGTATTCAGAACCATATGAACCCTCGCTAGCAATTTTTGCTGTTCCGGTTTTTCCGGCGCAAGAATATTTTTCCGAATAAATATTACGAGCCGTTCCATCTTCTACTACGCCAACCAATAAATCCTGAAGAATATCAATCGTTGACTCGGAACAAATGCTTGGCTTTAAAACTTCAACTTCTTTAGCCTCAAGTATTTTTTCTCCCCTTTTAACTCTATCTACTACTCGAGGCTTCACCAATTCACCATTATTGGCAATAGCATTGTATAGGGCCAAAATTTGAAGTGCAGTCATTTTTATCTCATACCCAAATGCAATCCAAGGAAGTGAAACTCCAGACCAGGTAGAATCACTGGTATTTTTTATCCAGGGATCGGCTTCACCTAACAACTCAAAATCTAATTTATCACTTACACCCAACCGAGCTAAACGGTCAACAAAACGTTGTGGATTGTCACTGTAATTATCTACAATGGTACGTGCAATTCCAATATTCGAGGAAACTTCAAAAGCCTTTCCTACACTAATTTTTCCATAGCCACCTCTGTCATAATTTGAATCTTTCATCGTTCTGTCGTAAAACTTAAAAGATCCATTTTCAGTATCAACTACATGGGAAGTATCAACAGCTCTATCTTCCAAAGCGACCAGCAAAGAAGCCAACTTAAAAGTAGAACCCGGCTCATATGCAGCTCCGATAGCATAGTTAAATTTCTCAGCATATTTCTCATCATCAGTACGCTCTAAACTAGACATGGCACGAATCGCACCCGTTTTTACTTCCATCAGGATAACAGAGCCATTTTCTGCTTCGTACTTTTCCAAACTCTTCAACAAGGCGGTTTGCGCAATGTCCTGAATACGAATGTCAATGGTGGAATACACATCTGAACCCGAAATGGGCTCAACATCTTGTGTATTACTTAGCGGCTTCCATACACCCCCATTAATTTTTTGCATCAGTTGCTTCCCGTTCTGACCTTTCAAATAATGATCGTAAGCTTTTTCAATACCCACATCACTTTTCCCTCTTCCATAACCAATGGTCCTACCACAAAGGTATCCAAAGGGCTTTATTCGTTTGGTTTGTTGGGTGTAAACAAAACCCCCATCGTAACGACCTTCCTTAAGAATGGGTAAAGTCTTTACCTTTTGAAGTTCCGAATATCGAACGCCCGATCGAAGTCTTAAATACTGTTTTTGATTGCGACGTGATTGACGTAGTTTCTTAGCATATTCATCAGAAGTCAGATCACCAAAAATCTCTGAAAGTCCGGCTGCCAGATCACGATAGTTATTTTCAAACAATGTATCTGAAGCCTGGGTTGCATCAATGGCAATGGTGTAAACGGGCATGGAAGTCGCCAACAAACTTCCATTTACATCATAAATATTACCACGAGACGAAGGGATTTCTTTCAACTTTATAATTGGATCGTTGAGTGCTACACTATCAGATAAGTCTGCCTGTACAGATAATAATTTGATAAAGATTGCCACAGCAGCGATTACGATTAGCGAGCTAATCAGCATAACGCGAATAAATATGGCCTTCTTTTCTGTCATTTTTAGTCTTGTATCTGTATTTTAAAGGGTGCGTCGAGCGACTCATAGAGGCCCAACTTTTCAACTTCTTCTGCTACTTTCGTTGTCTTACTTAAAGACATCAACTGCGTTCGCATATCAATATGTCTGGAGCGCAAGTCTTTTAACTCTTCATTGAGATTACTAATCCGAATCACTTTTTGGTCAACCTTATGAGAGCTATAAATGACGAGAATAGCTAAACTTGAAATGAACAAAACCATTCTCCAGGAAGTCGCTAACAAATTTTTCGAAGCAAGCTTGTCTGCATAGAAACCTTTAAATCGGCTTCCCAGCACATGAAATAGCTTATTCCAGGTCGGTTTTGTCAAGGCTTATAATTTTTCTGCAACTCTCAGCTTAGCACTTCGAGCGCGGTTATTTCTCTGTGTTTCTTCTTCTGTAGGAAGAATAGGTTTACGACTCACTTTCTTAAAACTTAACAGTTTGTTTCCGTAAAAATCTTGCTGAAGCTCTCCTTCAAAGTTTCCTTTTTGAATCAGATTCTTCACCAATCTATCTTCCAATGAGTGGTAGGAAATAACTACCAATCGCCCTCCGGGCTTCAAAATATCCTGAGCCTGACTTAGCATTTCACGCAAGGCATTTAGCTCGTCATTCACTTCAATTCGTATGGCCTGAAATACCTGAGCAAAAAATTTATTCTCCTGCATTTGTGGAGCAAATGATCTTAACAAGTCTTTCAACTCATTCACCGTTTCAATCGGCTTATTCTCTTTTGCTTCACATATAACACGAGCAATCGTTCCGGGGCGCTTTAACTCACCATACAACTTTAAAATATTTCTCAGCTCATCTTGCTCATAACCGTTTATCACCTTATAAGCGTTGAGATCAGAATTCTGATCCATCCGCATATCCAAATCCGCTTCAAAACGAATCGAAAATCCTCTGTCGGCAACATCAAACTGATGTGAGGATACTCCCAGATCAGCTAATAAGCCATCTATTTCTTCCACTCCATACATGCGAAGTGAACTTTTTAGATATCTAAAATTGGCATTGATTAAGGTAAAACGGTCATCATCTATCTCGTTCTTCAAGGCATCATCATCCTGATCTAAAGCATATAAATGCCCTTCTTCTAATTTTGATACGATCGCTCTTGAATGTCCGCCGCCACCAAAAGTAACATCCACATAAACCCCTTTTGGATTAAGGTTTAACCCATCCAAACACTCGTTTAACAACACCGGGTCGTGGTACTCACTCATGGTCTGTTGATTTACTTGTATTACCCATCACTTCTTCTGCCAACACACCAAAATCAACCGAAACATCATTTACTGTATTTTCATATTGATCTTTATCCCAAATCTCAATGATATTACCTACCGATGCCAAAACCACTTGCTTTTCAATACCCGCAAAATTGATCAGATCCTTAGGGACCTGTATTCTGGAAGTACTGTCTGCGTCCACAATCCGAACTCCGGCAGTAAACATTCTGATGAAATCATTATTCTTCTTTACAAAGCGATTCAACTTATTTACCTCTGCCATCACACAATTCCACTCATTCATGGTATGAAGCTCCAAACAGGTGTTAAACACAGAACGTTTCAATACGAATCCCTCCTGAAGCTCAGCAGCAAGCTGCTTCTTCAAGCCGGACGGTAGCATTAAACGCCCTTTAGCGTCTACCCTACATTCGTACATTCCGATTAAATTCTTCACTTGTTCCAGTTCTTTAAAATCAAATACAAATATATACCACTTTTTACCACATTTCACCACTTTGTTGATAACTTTCCTCAATATCAGGTCGATATGAAGTAATAATCAAATCAGGCAAAGATTTATTATGCAGATTTACAGCACATAAAAAAATAAAATTCAAGTCCGAAATCGTTCATATACACATTACGTAATTATTCAGTATTTTCGCAGAGTAAAATTTCACTTATGAAGTACGAAACAGTAAAAGACGGCACGTATGAATATGTAGACTTAGGAGAAGGTCCTGTTGTCATATTCTTACACGGCTTAATGGGTGCGTTGAGTAATTTTGAGAAAACCGCCCGAATTATTGCCGAAGCAGGCCACAGAGTGGTAATACCTTCGCTTCCTATTTACACGCTACCACTTTTAAAGACGAGCGCAAAAGGTATTTCCAGATTTCTGGAAAACTTCATCAAGGATTTGAAATTAGAAGATGTAACACTTTTAGGGAATTCTCTTGGAGGTCATGTTGCTCTAATTTACACGAAAAACAATCCGGAATTAGTTAAAAGGCTCATGTTAACAGGAAGCTCCGGTTTGTATGAAAAAGCGATGGGAGACACCTTTCCACGTAGAGAAGACTACAACTACATCAAAGAAAAAACACAGAATGTATTTTACGACCCGGCAGTAGCAACTAAGGAATTGGTTGATGAAGTTTTTGAATCCGTAAACTCTAGAGATAAGGTTATTCGCATTTTAGCTATCGCCAAGTCTGCCATTCGTCATAATATGGCTAAAGATCTCCCCAAGATGACACAAGACACTTGTTTATTGTGGGGTAAAAACGATGCAGTTACACCTCCTGAGGTTGCCGATGAGTTCCACAGACTTCTTCCAAATTCAGAGTTGTATTGGTTTGATAAATGCGGGCATGCTCCCATGATGGAACACCCTGTAGATTTTGCCAACACTTGTGTTCAATGGTTGAAAAAACATTAAGATGAAAATTAAAAGTGCTGAATTTGTCATCAGCAACACCGATATTGAGAAATGCCCTAAAGAACGCATTCCGGAATACGCTTTCATAGGACGTTCCAACGTCGGGAAATCATCTTTAATAAACATGCTTACGGGACGAAAGTCTCTGGCTAAAACTTCAGGCAGACCTGGGAAAACACAGTTGATCAACCATTTCAAGATCAACGAAAATTGGTTTTTGGTCGATTTACCCGGATACGGCTACGCTAAAGTTTCCAAAAAAGATCGTTCTATTTTCGCTAAGTTCATCTATGAATATCTTGAAAAAAGAGAAAACCTCATCTGTACTTTTGTGCTTGTGGACTCTCGTCATGAGCCACAAAAAATAGACATGATGTTTATGGAGTGGTTGGGGAAAAATCAGATTCCTTTTGTTATTGTATTTACGAAAATGGACAAGTTGTCGAGCTCTCAACTCAACAAGAATTTGTCAAAATACAAAACTGAGATGCTAAAAACCTGGGAACAAATCCCACAGACCTTCATGAGCTCTGCCGAAAGTGGCCTGGGAAAGTTGGAAATCCTCAAATTTATTGAGCACACCAACGAGGCTGTGAAAGAAAAACTTTAGTAAAAAATTCTTCTCTAAACTTAAAACTACAATTTAGAAAGAACGAATGGGACGAACATAAAGGTTCGGATTTTCAGTTTCACAATTTATATAGCCTGTATTTATAGAAAAGCCAAAAGATTGGTTGCAATTCCCGGTTTTAGAGGTTTCTGAGGACCAATAATTCGCACTAGCAAAACCTCCCACATTCCCATGATCACTACCATAACCAATAGCTTTATACATTTCTGTTAGCTCTAATACACCCGGAAGACTCCAATCTGCATAATCGCCATCTACATAAGATTCACATATTGACTTAGCACTTACCCAATCCGTATAATCAATATCTTTTAACGTGGTAACAAGTCCATGCTTACCTGTTTCATCCAACTTAAAGACTACACCTCCAAAGACTTCCATCCCCACATAAGGTTCGGTAATATTTCCATCGCAATCATAACCTCGCTCCGGGTATTCACAAGAATTATTCGCCATAGTAGCGTAAGGGTCGTACGTACAAGCCTTAGCATCCAAACAACCAAACTTAGATTCAAATGATTTAAACAAATCATCCATATTCTTTATCTGCGTTTGTAGAACATTTAGCAAACTGTCTACATGAGTTGGAATCTTTCCGGGTTCGCCTTGAGGGCCGGGTTCGCCTTGAAGACCTGGTAAGCCTTGGGGACCAATTTGCCCCTCGGGACCACGCTCACCGGAATTTCCTTGTATTCCTTGTTCTCCTCTTAAACCACGCTCTCCTTGAGAACCTGTTTCACCAATCTTACCTTGAACTCCTTGCGCTCCTCTGGGACCACGTTCGCCTTGCAAGCCACGTTCTCCCTGAGAACCTGTTTCACCAATCCTACCTTGAACCCCTTGTTCTCCTCTGGGACCACGTTCTCCCTGAGGACCTTGATCTCCCTGAGGACCAATTTCACCAGATTCCCCTTGAACCCCTTGTTCTCCTCTGGGTCCACGTTCTCCCTGAAGACCTTGATCTCCCTGAGGACCAATTTCACCGGATTTCCCTTGAACTCCTTGCTCTCCTCTTGCACCTCGCTCTCCTTGGAGACCACGTTCGCCCTGAGGACCCATTTCACCGGGTTTCCCTTGAACTCCTTGCTCTCCTTTTGTACCTCGTTCTCCTTGGAAACCACGTTCGCCCTGAGGACCAATTTCGCCAGGCTTCCCTTGAATTCCACGTTCACCTTGTAAACCACGCTCTCCTTTTAGGCCTTGCTCACCTCGAGGGCCTTGTTCTCCGGTTTCTCCGTTAACCCCCTGCTCTCCTTGTGGTCCTTTTACACCTTGCTCTCCACGAGGACCTTGATCTCCTTTTTCTCCTTTTATTCCTTGCTCTCCTTGAGAACCTTGTATTCCTTGCTCTCCCTGTGAACCTTGCATCCCTTGCTCACCTTGAAAACCCTGAATTCCTTGCTCTCCTTGAGGACCTTTAACGCCTTGCGCTCCTTGCACCCCCTGAGGACCTTGAACCGATGAATCGCTAGACTCCTCAACATATAAAGCATAAGGAAGCGTCATAAATTGTTGCGTTCCAAAATCCACATAA
>JANXFM010000029.1 GCA_024959975.1 Flavobacteriales bacterium | reverse complement strand
CCTAAAACAGGTTTGGTACTGGGTTCTGCAGTAAACTTTTACGATCCGGACATCAACGAATCTGAAGTAGATGCATACTTTGCTTCTATTAAGGATAACGAAACAACAGAACCTGTTTCTTATGGTTTGAATTCCAAATTAATTCGAGGAGAAAAAGGTATCGAAGAAAAAGTTTACAAACTGGATGGTATGTATGGTGAAGCCATCGCTGAGATTATCCCCTGGTTAGAAAAAGCGGTTACCGTTGCCGAGAACGAAGCTCAAGCCGATGCTTTAAAACTTCTTATCGAATACTACAAAACCGGAGACCTTAAAACTTGGGACGAATACAACATCGCTTGGGTAAATGCTACCGATGGGGATATCGATTACATCAACTCATTTATTGAAGTTTACAACGATCCTAAAGGCTACACGGGTTCTTTTGAATCTCTGGTTGAAATAACAGATTTTGAAGCTTCGGCTCAAATGAAAGTTCTTTCAGATAACGCACAGTGGTTCGAAGACAATTCTTCCATCATGGAGGAACACAAAAAGAAAAAGATCAAAGGGGTTTCTTACAAGGTAATTTCTGTTGCTTCCGAAGCCGGAGATGCTTCTCCTTCTACGCCTATTGGAGTTAACCTACCAAATGCGAACTGGATCCGTACAAATCACGGTTCTAAATCCGTAAGCATCGGAAATATTGTTTACGCTTATGCACAGGCTGGTGGTAAAGGAATGCTTGAGGAATTCTGTCATGATGAGGAAGAAATAGAAAGAACTGAGGCACATTCTAAATTAGCCGGAAAGCTTCATACAGCCCTTCACGAAGTTTTGGGTCATGCTTCAGGACAGTTAGATCCGGGTGTTGGAACAATGAAAGAAACACTTAAAAGTTATGCCTCTACCCTGGAAGAAGGTCGTGCTGACTTAGTGGCTCTTTATTTCATTATGGACGAAAAACTTATTGAACTGGGCTTAATGGAATCTCTGGAAACAGGTAAAGCAGAATATGACTCCTACATCCGTAATGGTTTGATGGCTCAAATGCAACGATTAGAACCGGGTGCTGATATTGAAGAATCACACATGCGTAACCGTCAATGGGTTTCTGCCTGGTCTTTTGAAAGAGGTATGGAAGAAGATGTGATCTCTAAAGTGATGAGAGATGGTAAAACATACTTCGAGATCAACAACTACAAAAAACTACAAGGGATTTTTGGAGAACTTTTAAGAGAAGTTCAACGAATCAAATCTGAAGGAGATTACGATGCTTGTCAGGCTTTGGTAGAAGGATATGGTGTAAAAGTAGATCAAGACATTCACAAGGAAGTTTTAGCACGTGTTGAAAAACTAAATATTGCTCCTTATGGTGGTTTCATTAACCCAAAAATGGTTCCAACCACAAACGAAGCCGGAGAAATTAGTTCTATTGAAATGACTTACCCGGAAGATTTTACAGAGCAGATGCTTGATTACGCGAAGCGTTACAGCTTCTTACCTGATTACAACTAAATCGATTTGAAAATTTGAAGATTTGAAAAACTTGCCTGACGGCAGTCAGGTTTGAAAATTTCAAAATCTACGATTCAAATATAAGCTAAGCCTATCGCAGAAATGTGAGAGGCTTTTTTGATCACCACAACCAACAACGACCAACCAATAACCAAATGTTATTTCTGAGCTGAGATCAGGGTGTTTTTCAACAGCGAGGCAATGGTCATAGGACCAACACCACCCGGAACGGGTGTGATAAATGAACATTTTGGAGCAACTTCATCAAAAGCAACATCTCCTTTTAGTTTCCACCCCGATTTTGTTTTGTCAGATTTTACACGTGTAATACCTACATCTACAATGACAGCCCCTTCTTTTACCATATCTGCCGTAACAAATTCTGGCTTTCCTAAAGCGACAATAAGAATGTCTGCCGAACGGGAGATTTCTTCTAAGTTGGTGGTTCTACTGTGCGTTAAGGTTACGGTACAGTTCCCCACCTTTGTGTTTCGAGCCATTAAAATACTCATCGGTGAGCCTACAATATGTGAGCGACCAATTACCACGCAATGCTTTCCGGAAGTTTCTATGTCGTAACGATCTAAAAGCTCTAAAATCCCTGCCGGAGTTGCCGGTAAGAACGTAGGTAAATTCAAGGTCATACGACCTAAATTTACCGGATGGAATCCATCTACATCTTTCTCCGGAACAATGGTTTCAGTAACCTTAATTTCAGAAATATGCTTTGGTAATGGCAACTGAACGATCAATCCGTCAATTTCCGGGTCCTCATTAATTTTACGAACTTCATTCAAAAGCTCTTCCTCACTAACATCGGCATCCAGACGAACTAAAGTAGAGTCAAATCCTACTTTTTTACAAGCCTTCACTTTGGCATTCACATAGGTCTCACTTGCCCCGTCATTTCCAACCAATATGGCTGCTAAATGAGGCTTCTTACCTCCGTTGGCAATAATCTTTTGAACCTCAACTGCGATCTCATCCTTTAAAGTCTCAGAGGTTAATTTTCCGTCTAGTAACTGCATGTATCTAATTTATTTACCCAAAGGCATATTAGGCATTCCGCCTTTGCCCATCATTTTCATCATGTTCTTCATTCCACCACCCTGCATCATCTTCATGACTTTACTCATGTCGTTGAATTGCTTAATAAGCTGATTTACCTCACTCACAGAGCGTCCACTACCACGAGCAACACGCTGTCGACGAGAACCATTTAATAGGGATGGATTTGAACGCTCTTGTTTGGTCATGGAAGAGATTATGGCCTCAACATATTTAAAGGCATCATCCTCGATCTCTACACCTTTCATGGCTTTTCCCATTCCTGGTATCATGCCCATCAGGTCTTTCACATTACCCATCTTCTTAACCTGACCGATCTGCTCAACAAAATCGTTAAAATCAAATTCGTTCTTAGCAATACGCTTTTGAAGTTTACGAGCTTTTTCAGTATCAAATTGTTCTTGTGCTTTTTCAACAAGGGATACCACATCCCCCATCCCCAAAATACGTTCGGCCATACGATCCGGATAGAATACATCTAATGCGTCCATCTTTTCTCCTGTACCGACAAATTTAATAGGCTTATTAACAACCGATTTAATCGTTAATGCCGCACCACCACGAGTATCACCATCTAACTTGGTAAGAACAACACCATCGTAATCCAATCTGTCGTTAAAAGCTTTGGCTGTGTTCACAGCATCCTGCCCTGTCATGGAATCTACAACAAATAAGGTTTCCTGAGGATTTACAACTGCCTTAACAGCTGCGATCTCATTCATCATCTGCTCGTCAATTGCCAAACGTCCGGCCGTATCGACAATAACCACATTATGTCCATTTTGCTTCGCGTGTTCTAGGGCTGCTTTAGCAATGGCTACAGGATCCTGACTTTCTCTATTGGTAAAAACTTCTACGCCTACCTGCTCAGCAAGAATTTCCAACTGATTAATGGCTGCAGGACGATACACATCACAAGCAACCAATAAGGGGTTCTTAGATTTCTTATTTTTTAAAAATAAAGCAAGCTTACCGGTAAATGTCGTTTTACCTGAACCCTGAAGACCTGCAATAAGGATTACCGAAATTTTTTCTTCGAGATTGAGTCCTTCTACCTGAGTTCCCATCAATTCGGTTAGCTCGTCTTTAACGAGTTTTACCATTAACTGACCGGGTTTAAGCGTGGTTAACACATCCTGCCCAATAGCTTTTTCCTTTACTTTTTTAGTAAAATCTTTGGCGATCTTGTAGCTAACATCTGCATCTAAAAGGGCTCTGCGTACTTCTTTTAATGTTTCTGCAACATTAATTTCAGTAATCTTACCGTGACCTTTTAATACCGAAAAGGCTTTATCTAATTTGTCGGATAAATTTTCAAACATCTACTAAATGATTAGGCTTCAAAAATAATCAATTTACATTCTTTCTGGAACTGTAATTCCAAGTAAGCTCATTGCCGAAGTAATAACCTTACCTACCATACCTGACAATCCGATACGGAATGCCTTATCCTGCTCACTATCGGCACCAAAAATAGGTACCTGCTGATAGAACTGGTTGTACTCTTTTACCAGATCGTATGTGTAATTTGCAATAACAGCAGGGCTGTAATCGTTCGCAGCTTCCTGGATAACTTCCGGGTAACGCAATATTACTTTTAACAATTCTTTTTCTTTCGCATGAAGGGTAGATCCGGGCTTAACTTCTGTTCCCAGGTCTGCAGCTCTTCTTTGTAAGGAGCAAATTCGCGCATGCGTGTATTGAATAAAGGGTCCTGTATGGCCATTAAAGTCAATAGACTCTGATGGGTCGAACATCATTCTTTTCTTAGGGTCAACTTTAAGGATGAAGTATTTTAATGCCCCCATACCGATCATCTCATAAATAGCGGCCAATTCTTCTTCATTAAAACCTTCTAATTTTCCGAGCTCTTCAGAAATAGATTGGGCAGTAGAAACCATTTCGTTCATCAAGTCGTCGGCATCGACCACCGTACCTTCACGTGACTTCATTTTACCACTTGGTAAATCCACCATACCGTAAGAAAGATGACGACAGTCATTTGCCCAGGAATAACCTAAACGATTCAATATTTTAAAAAGAACATTAAAATGATAATCTTGCTCATTTCCAACGGTGTACACCATTTTATTGAAATCAAAATCCAGATAACGCTGAATGGCAGTCCCAATATCCTGAGTCATGTAAACAGCTGTTCCATCACCACGTAAAAGCAATTTATGATCCAGCTTTTCATCTGTTAGATCCACCCAAACAGAGCCGTCTTCTTTTTGGTAAAAGATTCCTTTTTCAAGTCCTGTATCAACGTATTGCTTTCCTAAAAGATAGGTATCACTTTCGTAATAATTGGCATCGAAATCAACACCCAGACGTTTGTAGGTGGAATCGAATCCTGCATACACCCACTGATTCATGGTTTCCCAAAGCGCAACGACTTCTTTATCTTTTGCTTCCCACATGCGAAGCATATTCTGAGCTTCTGTCAATAAGGGAGCTTCTTTTTTTGCTTCTTCTTCGGTTTTTCCTTGAGCAAGTAAAACCTCAATTTCTTTTTTGTACTCCTGATCAAAACGCACATAGTACTTCCCTACCAAATGATCACCCTTCATTCCGGATGTCTGAGGCGTTTCTCCTTCACCAAATTTTTTCCACGCCAACATGGACTTGCAAATGTGAATTCCACGATCATTGATGATCTGCACCTTCTTAACACGCTTGCCACTTGCCTTAATGATCTCTGCAACTGAATAGCCCAATAAATTATTACGGATGTGACCTAAATGTAAGGGCTTATTTGTATTTGGTGAAGAATACTCAACAATAGTCAAAGGATCTTCACTACCTGCAGTTAAACGTCCATAATCTTCTGTTTGATATGCTCCGGCATAAGTTCCCAGCCAGTAATAGTCTGAAATTACCATGTTCAGAAAGCCTTTCACTACGTTGAATTTCTCAACAAACTCAATATTTTTTACTAAGTAGTTTCCTAGATCTTCGGCCGTTTGCTCAGGTCCTTTCTTTGCAAATCGTACTACAGGAAAAACCACCAAAGTAAGATCACCCTCAAACTCCTTGCGTGTGGACTGAAAATTTACTTGATTTTCCGGCAGATCAGCACCATAAAGTTCCTTTACGGCAACAATAATTGGATGAAGTAATCGTATTTCTAGGTCTTTCATTTCCTCTATGCGTTTTTAGGCAAAAATATTTCTGCCATCATGCAGCGAGCACTCCCTCCACCACAAGCTTCTATCGTATCTAAAGAGCTGGAAAGTATTTGGCAATGCTTTTCAATTTGTTTGATTTGTCCGGAATCTAATGACCGGTGTGCCGAAGTCGACATGACCAGCAAATTATCTCCGGTTTTACTTTGTACCTGCATCATATTTCCTGCAAATCGATGCTTTTGAGCCTCACTTACATAAATTACGTCTTTTCCTGTGGCTTCTAAGCTATCCACCAGGGCTTTTCTTTCTGATAGATCATCAATCGTATCCGCACACAAAACTGCGAAATTCTCACCTAAAGACATCATTACATTGGTGTGGTAAATGGGCAAACGCTCATCAGCTATAGTTTGATTTGAAGTAAATGTTACCGCTTTGTACCCAAACTTATCACAAAAATCTTGTAAAACCTTAGCATCAGTTCTTAAAGACAATGCTGCATAAGCGATATTATTTACACGGTCTAACAACATGGATCCTGTTCCTTCTAAAAAGCGTCCTTGATTTTCATAATGGGAGAAATCGACAACTTCACTAATTACAAAATTGTGTTGCTCCTGTAAAAATGTCAGGATATCTTCTCTACGTTCTAAACGGCGATTTTCTGCATACATCGAATACCATCCTACACGACCATCCTGATGAAAGGATATCCAGTTATTTGGAAAAATTGAATCCGGAGTATCATTCTCCGGCGTATCTTCTACCACAACAACTTCGACACCTTTAGCCCTCAACTTTTCAACAAAAACATCAAATTCATGACAAGCCTGTGCTTGTACCTGATTGGCACTAAGACCTTCCAATACTTGCTGATAATAATTGTTTACCGCAGTTTGCTCATTAAAACGAAAAGCAACCGGGCGGATCATCATGATGCTTGAAGTCACCTGTTTAACCATTGTATTTTCTTCTTAATGGTAATGTTGAACATCTTAATGAGCCTCCCATTTTGGAAATTTCAGCGTATGGAATCTCTTCAACGATAAATCCACGACTGCGTAACTCATTATTCAATCGAGTAGATCGCTTTTCTGAAACGATCACTTCCGGATTGATAGAGAATAAATTGGAGTTCATGTAGTACATCTCATTTTTGGTAATTTCAATGATATTTTCTTCTCCAAAATAATCTACTAAAAACTGCACATCTTCTTTATACTTAAAACCACCCGGGTAAATTACAGCCTGCCCCTTACCTATGGGCTGAAAGCAACAGTCTAAATGCAAGGCATTATCACGTGGGTCTACATCAGATTTATTCAATTCAAATGATACAACGACGCGCTCCGGGAAGGTTCTTTGCAAAAACTCCACCCCGGCATAATTGGTACGGGCAACGGTGTAGTTCTGAAAGTCATTTTCGTCAGAGACACCCACAAAAATGCAATCATCCCAAGGCATTACATCTCCCCCTTCAACAGATGCTCCCACAGGCATCTTAACGATTAATTTTGGATTTATCTGTTTAACAATGGAAGAAATTGCATAAAATTCTCTAGATCTATTCTCTAGAATATTAGGAACGATAAACTTCTCATCGATAACAAAGGCAATGTCTCTAGAAAAAATCTGATTGTAATTTTCGATATTCTCAGGACGGCAAACCTCAACATTGTATTTTTCAAAAATGACATTAAAGGCTTGAATCTCTTTTATAAGGTCTTTTTCAAGTGGAAATGTGCCTGCTTTAATATGCTCTTTAGACTTTGGGTCATAAGCTTCTTCATAACTCGGTTTACCACCAAAATCCTCAGCAATACCAAGCACTACAACTTCTAAAGGTGCTATCTCATCTTTAACTAATATGGGAAGTTTACGCATCGTCTATTACTAATAATTTGCAAAGTTAACAGAATCCTTTGGTCGTACATTATTTCAACAAATAAAATAAATATTTAAGTGACCCGTGATTAGTCGTGCGATCAACCATCAACTACAATCCAAAATGTTTTTCAGCCATGGCCATTACCTCATCTCCAATAGCCAAACAGGCCGTTGCTGCCGGTGAAGGAGCATTTAACACATGAATACTTCGATCCTGGCATTCGATTTTAAAGTCATCTATTACATCTCCGGTATCACCCAATGCCATAGCACGAACTCCGGAACGTCCGGGCTTTATGTCGTCCATGGTTAAACCGGGACACATACGCTGCAGTTGTTTTAAAAATAATCGTTTTGAGAAAGCTCGCTTGTATTCATTTAAACCAAAGCGCCAATGTTTGAAAAATAACTTCCAGGTACCTTTGTAAAGTAAAGCTTCTACCGTATCAACGATGTTAAAATCTGTTTTCCCGTAGCCTTCACGTTTAAAGGTGAAAACCGCATTGGGACCACATTCGATCGTACCATCGGTCATACGTGTAAAATGCACTCCTAAGAATGGGAATTCCGGATTGGGTACCGGATAAACTAAATTCTTGATCTTCTTCATGCCCACTTCCGTTAAATCGTAGTAATCGCCTCGAAAACCTACAATTCGCATGTCTAAATTCACCTTGTCTTTTCGTGCCATACGATCGGAATGCAATCCGGCACAAAAAACTAAATAACGGGACTTGTATGTACCTAAATTGGTGTAAACTTTAGATATTTCGCCCTTTTCTAAATGCTTTACTTCGCAATTCGTGATAATTTCAGATTCCGGATTGATCTCCTTAATCAGCTCAGCCAGCTTTATGGTAACACCTTTAAAATCAATAATCCCGGACTCAGGAACCCAAAGAGCTTTTATTCCCTCTATGTAAGGCTCTATCTCCTTAATGCGAGCTTTATCGATGACCTCAATTCCTACAAGACCATTTTTAATACCATTCTCACGGATTTTCTCCAATCGGGGTAATTCTTCTTCTTGCGTAGCTACCACAATCTTACCACAAACATCGTAATCGATATCATACGCTTTAGCAAAAGCAACAAGTTGCTTTCTACCGTTCACACAATTAGTAGCTCTATACGAACCGGGGCGATAATACAAACCAGAGTGAATCACTCCGGAATTCCTTCCCGTTTGATGGGATGCCAAACGATCTTCCTTCTCTAATACTGCAAGAGTTAAATCTGGATATTTCTTCTGCAGTTTATATGCAGTAGCTAATCCTACAATCCCTCCTCCTACTATGGTAATATCATAAACCTTTGATAATGGCATCTGTACTCTATTTTTTTTGTAAAAATACAATTGCTGACTTAAAAACAGGATTTTTAGCAAATAGAATTAATAAGCTAGAATAAACTTACAACTATACTATAATGATTTTTATCAGAATACCCGTAGATTAAAAAAATTACCAAGCACTATTGTATATAGTTTAATTGTTATATATTTGTCCCGCCGAAGGTTCTAAGATAAATTCTAGACTACATTCTTAACGATAAGGAGTTATCTTTGAAGAGTTAATCAGTTCTTAGGACTTTTTGGCAGCTCTGAAAGGGTAGCTCCGCTTGCAGTAAACTTTTCTATCATGCAAAAAAAGGTATCTAGAAAGGGTGAAATTTAAACTGACACAAATTTCTATTATTTAAAAATATACCAATATTTATCGATAGACTCACTAAAACCTCCCCCTTAATCAGATTGGTGAAGACAAAAGTGTAGTACTATTTTTTTATAATTTAACTATGTAATGATTTTCGATTATGCCAAAAGGAAATTATAATAAATTATACGAATATATTAGTACTACACTTTTTTTTTGAATTAAGCTTAATCATTTATTTACCGATACAGTAGTAATCATGCTTTGTGTAGTCAAGTATAAAAGGATCAGGAGCAAGTGTTTCATAAGAAATCTGCAAACCTCGGTATGCCTCTTTAAACTCATTTAACTTGTCGTTCTTCTGAAGGTAGTTGGCAATTGCAAAAGGAGATTTGTTCTCAGCATCTTTAAAAGTTGCATATAGTGAATACCCATTAATCCCATGTGAATTTCATTAAAACCTTCATCAGTTGAAGGCATGTCTACTGATAAATAATCAACCGCAAAAACTCCTTTTTGTGTATTTTTTAGTGGAATATTCTTTTTTTCTTGACTTTGTGTGTAAAAACCACAAAAAAATATGAAAACAACTTTCAATTTTTTCATGTTATTTTTTATGAACCGTTATAATGATTGTTTTTGATGTTGGTGTATTGCTAATTCTAGCTTTACTTTGAAGTGGAACCAATACGTTTGCTTCAGGGAAATAGGTAGCAGAACACTGTTTTGGAATGCTGTAAGGAATTACAAGAAAGCTTTTTGCAATCCGTTCCTCTTGATTAAAATGACTTATTAAATCTACTGTATCAAGTTTTTCTAATCCTTGTTCTTTCATATCTGTAGGGTTCATGAAAATAACTCTACGTTCATTTATAATGCCACGGTATCTATCATCTAGTCCGTAAATAGTTGTATTGTATTGATCATGAGTTCTTATAGTCATCATGATGAATTGATTTTTTTGTAATACAATATCAGACACAGCATTAATGGTAAAGTTAGCTTTGCCAGTTAGGGTAGGAGAAAAGTCTTTATTTCTTGCAGTATTTGACAAATAAAAGCCTCCTTTTTCTCTGACACGATTATTGTAATTTTCAAACCCTGGAATTGTTGCTTCTATTTTATCTCTAATGCGATCATAATCTTTAATCAATTCAACCCAATTAAGAGTTGTATTAGATAAACTTGCTTTTGCCATTCCGGCAACAATAGCAGGCTCACTTAATAAAGATTTTGATAAAGGCGCTAAATGTCCTGAAGAGGCATGGACTACACCCATAGAATTTTCTACACTTACAAACTGAATTCCTTTTTCTTGAACATCTTTTTCAGACCTTCCCAAGCAAGGTAATATCAATGCTTTTTTTCCGTGAATTAAATGACTTCTATTTAATTTGGTAGAAACATGTACCGTTAAGTCACAATTTTGTAGTGCTTTAGCGGTATATTCTGTATCTGGAGTAGCAGAAAGAAAGTTACCTCCCATACCAATAAAAACACGTGCTTTTTTTTGATGCATTGCTTCAATAGCATCCACAACATCATAGCCATGTTTTCTTGGTGCTTTGAAGTTAAATTCTTTTTCTAAATTATCTAAAAATGCTTCTTTTGGTTTTTCCCAGATTCCCATTGTTCTGTCTCCTTGAACATTAGAATGTCCTCTAACTGGGCATGTCCCCGCACCTTGTTTGCCAATACTGCCTTTTAACAATAATAAATTAACAAGTTCACGAATGTTGTCTACAGAGTTTTTGTGTTGTGTTAACCCCATAGCCCAACAGATAATTATTTTTTTCTTTTGAGCTATTAATGTAGCAGCTTCTTCAATAATTTTAAAATCAATACCTGTTTGAGGAATTAATTTTTTTATAGAGTAGGTCTCTACATCTTTAATAAAATCTTCATATCCTGTAGTGTTTGTTTTAATAAACTCATGATCAAAAATAGCTCCAGGAGTCTCTTGCTCTTTCTGCCAGAGTAATTTTAGAATAATTTTTAGCAAAGCAACATCTCCATTTATTTTTACTTGCAAAAAAACATCTGTTAATTTCTGACCTTTTCCCATCCATTTGATCGGGTTTTGAGGATCATTATACCTCATTAACCCTACTTCCGGCAATGGATTAATTGATATAATTTTACCACCTCTTTTTTTAGTTTCTCCTAAAGCAGTTAGCATTCTAGGATGATTTGTGCCTGGGTTTTGCCCCATTACAATGACTAATTCAGCATGGTTAAAATCATCTAGAGTTACAGATCCCTTGCCAATCCCTAGAGTTTCGGTGAGTGCGGCACCACTAGATTCATGACACATATTAGAACAGTCAGGTAAGTTGTTGGTACCAAACTTGCGCACAAATAATTGATATAAAAAAGCGGCTTCATTACTAGTTCTTCCTGAGGTGTAAAAAATTGCTTCGTCTGGTGAAGGCAGTGATTTTAATTCTTTGCCAATCATGTTAAAAGCGTCTTCCCAAGAAATTTCTTCATAATGATCTCTACCCTCATAAACAACAACAGGATGGGTAATACGCCCTTTTTTTCCTATTTCGTAATCAGATAATTCTGATAGTTTTGAAATTGCATGAGTAGCAAAAAAAAGTGGTGAAACTCTGTTTTTAGTTGCTTCCTCAGCAACTGCTTTTGCGCCATTTTCACAATATTCTGCTAAAAAAGCTCTTTTTTCATCTGGATCTGGCCAGGCACATCCCGGACAATCAAAGCCGTTTTTTTGATTTAGCTTGGCTAACAAACCAATACCCTTTACCAAACCAACTTCCTCTTTTATATGAGTAATAGCCGATTTTATAGCTGTATACCCAACAGCTGAAGATGGAATTTTTTTGAATTCTATTCCTGTTAGTTTTTCAGGTGGTTGTGCATGTATTTTTTTAGTACTCATAATCCTATTTTAGTTTTTAAAAAGCTAGGATTTGCATAGACAGTCATTTTATTTTCTCTTGTAAACCCAATCAAACAAATGCCAAATTCTTTTGCAAAATCTACCGCCATAGAAGAGCAGGCAGAAACGGCAACTATTACGGGTATTTTGGCTAAAAAAGCTTTGGAAACAATTTCATAAGAAACACGTCCACTCACCAACAAATACATTCCGCTTTTTAAAGAATTATTTTGCAATAAACTACCAACACATTTATCTACAGCATTGTGTCTTCCAATATCTTCTCTAATAGTAAGTAGTTTAAAATGATTATTAAAAATACCTGCAGCATGACTACCTCCGGCTTTTTTAAAAGTTTCTTGATGTTTTTGTAGAGGAGCAAACATATCTAACAAGCTTTCAGAAGAAAAAGATACTTTTTTATCAATTTTATTGCCACTAACCTCTATGTCTTCAAGCTGCTGCTTTCCACAAATACCACAAGAAGAAACAGATAATAAGGTTCTTTTGTTTAGGTATCCTTTTCCTAAAACATCTGGAGCTATGTTTACATTAACAATACTTGGAATTCCATATTTTTCTTCAACAATTTCAAAAGGTATTGGGAGTGAATTTTTATAAATATCTTCAGCATATAATAATCCAAGAACAAGATCTTGATCATTATCTGGTGTTCTCATAACTACGGTATATGCTTCGGTATTTATATTGATTTGTAAGGGAGCCTCAACAACCAATTCATCTGAGGTGATAGATTGTGTTTTGTTTACAATATGAAGGCCTTCGTAGGTGTTTGTTTGCATGAGATAACCTGTAAAAAGTTATAATAACAAACTTAGTGAAAAATATGGTATAAATAATAAAAAGCCTTTATTTATGGGAGTTTACAGCATATTTACATTCAACAAAATAAAGATTGACTATAGTTTTTTACATGTTTTATGCTTGTTTAATTTGTAGGGGTTATTTTCCGATACAGAAAGTGAACTACATTGATTATCAGTAATTTAAACTTTAGGGGTACAAATAAGATACAAAGCAACACCAAAACGAATGATAATATCGAACTATAATATGTAAAGCTAAACAGCTTCAAAATACTCATTTTTACTTTCTAACTCAGAAAGTAAATAAATTCGACCGCTGCGCGGTAGCGTTAAATAGATAAAGGGGTAAAGTGTTAAAAAGCGCGAATAACACGAACCCTGCCTGGATAGTCCTTATTGCTGAGGCGCGCGCCACCATAACCGAAAGTGACGGCCCACGCGCGGCTACTATTGTTCT
>JANXFM010000206.1 GCA_024959975.1 Flavobacteriales bacterium | reverse complement strand
CCGGTGCCAACATCGCCGATATGGGCATCAAAAAATCCAGAGAACGTCTAAATTCCGGTGGTTTTCTGGCAGACCTAAAAATTTCTTATCTTTTTACAGAAGATTTATCGGCCCAATTTATCATTGAGAATGTATTTAACCGTGAATACCAGATACGACCGGCTTCTATTGGTGCTCCACGACTGTTCTCATTAAAACTAAGGGCAAAACTTTAACGCTCCCTAATGAAAAAGAAAACTTTATTAATTCTATTTATAGTTTGCATTTTCAATATGCAAGCGCAAAATTTAGTTTCAGGGAAGGTTATAAACGAAAATTCTGAAGTGCTTATTGGTGTGAACATTTCTGCAAAAGAAATACCCGGCTTAGGCGCGAGTACAAACTTTAGCGGCGATTATCAGATCTCCTTACCAGATGGATGCAATAATTTATTATTTCAATACATCGGGTATGAAGACGTCTTAAAAAACGTATGCTTTGAGCAAAACAATACCTTAACCCTGAACGTAACGCTTAAAAAAACCTCTGAGCTCCTCGGAACGGTTGTCATCTCTGCCGGTAAATTTGAACAGCGACTCGAAGAAGTTACCGTTTCTATGGACGTAATTAAAGCTAGTTTAATCGAAAACAAAAGTACTACCTCATTGGATCGAACAATGAATCAATCGCCATCAGTTCACGTGGTAGATGGTCAGGCAAATATCCGTAGTGGAAGTGGCTGGAGCTATGGCGCAGGATCGAGGGTCATGGTTATGGTAGATGGCATACCCTTAATGAGAGGTGATCAGGGCGCTGTAGCCTGGCAATTGGTGCCCATGGAAAACATCTCACAAATTGAAGTGACAAAAGGAGCTTCTTCAGTACTATTTGGTTCTTCTGCATTAAACGGAACAATTAATATTAGGACCAATTACCCAAGCAGCGAACCTGTAAATAAATTAAGCATAACACATACGGCCTATGGCAAGCCAAAAAGAGAAAGCATATACTGGTACAAAGGCGGATATACTTCAGCGAACAACATTTCTTATTTACATACGCACAAAAAAGACAATACCGATTTTGTTTTAGGTACGAACCTGTACTACGATGGAGGTTATCAATACAAAGTGATTAGTAAAAGAGCTCGTATAAACATGAGTCACACCACTTACTCCAAAGAAATTGAAGGGTTGAGTTATGGTATAAAAGCCAATATCATGCGCAGTAAAATTGCTGATGCGTTGATGTGGCAACACGATACTTTGGCCTACAACGCATTGAATGACGACCCGAGTTATAGCGACAACAATCACTTTAATATTGACCATTTTATCACCTACAACAATCCGAGAAACGGCATAAAACACCGTATTAATTCCCGGTATTTTAGGATTAATATTTACCCTGCCTATGTCGACTCCGGACAATTCTCTAATCGGCAAGCGAAACGCTTCTCAAATGTTTATTATACAGACTACCAATTTCAAAAACAGATCAAAAACATTGTAACCCTTACCTCAGGATATACCTATAAATATAGCGATGGACAAGACCTAGTCATTTATGGCAATCGCAATAACGTCAATCATTCACTTTACGCACAAGCCGATATAAAGTACCAAAGATTAAACCTTTCATTTGGAGGTCGATTTGAACATTATAATGACGAAGGAAACATCATCAACAAACCTATTTTCCGTTCCGGGATCAACTACCAGATTGCAAAAGCAACATTCCTCAGAAGCTCTTATGGTGAAGGCATTCGATTTCCATCCATCATTGAGCGTTATGTAAATTACGCAACGGGACCCGTAATGATCTTTCCAAACGAAGAGTTAAAACCTGAAACCGGCTGGAGTACCGAATTAGGTATAAAACAAGCGCTAAAAGTTGGCGAATGGAAAGGATTTGTCGATTTTGCAGTCTTTATGATGCAGTATGATGACATGATGGAATTCAGTTTTGGTAAATGGGGAAACGATGATGATGGACAGATATTTGGCTTTGGCTTCAAATCTGTAAACATAGGTAGAACACAAATAAAGGGATTTGAACTTTCTCTGGCCGGAGAAGGTAAAATTGGGCAAACAAAAATAGAAGTGCTGGGAGGATACACATACACAAAGCCTTACATTGATGATAAACACTTCGTATATGATCAATATACAACCAATTCAGGGATAAATCCTGTATCGTATCTTACAACGAGTTCAGACACCTCAGGAATCCTAAAATACCGATACAAACACCTGGCAAAATTTGACTTGAACATTGAACGAGATCGAATAGCAACGGGAATTTCATTACGATACAACAGTCGAATGGAAAATATCGACCAAGCATTTATTGACCCACTCTTCGACATGATCCTGGGAACGACAAATGCATGGGAAAGACTAAACAAAAACAGTATGATCCTGGATTACAGAATCGGATATAACCTAACCGAAGAAGCACAAATATCATTTAACATTGATAATATTTTCAACAAAGAGCAATCACTAAGACCCGCATCTTTATCTGCTCCGAGAACCTATTCCATACTTTTCAAACAAAACTTTTAACATGAATATTGGCATTATTCCGGCACGCTACGCATCGACCCGATTTCCGGGAAAACCTTTGACTGACATTCATGGAAAAAGCATGATACAGCGAGTTTATGAGCAATGTTTAAAGGCAAAACTCGACCGGGTTGTCGTTGCCACCGATGACGATCGGATCTTTGAGCACGTACAAAAATTTGGTGGCGAAGTCGTTATGACTGCGAACACCCATAAAAGCGGTACAGACCGAATTGCTGAAGCAGCCAAAACACTACATCTTACTGATGAAGCCATTGTCCTAAATATTCAGGGCGATGAACCTTTTATTGACCCCAAAGACATTCAACTATTAGGAACATGTTTTAAGGACAAATACACAGAAATCGCAACTCTCGTAAAGAAAATTGGCGACCTCGAAACACTCAACAATCCCAACAGCCCAAAAGTTGTATTGGGAATACACCAACAAGCGCTTTATTTTTCCAGAGAAGCAATTCCACACATCAAAGGGGTCGACAAAGAAAACTGGCTTTCAAAAAGAACCTTTTTTCAGCACATAGGAATTTACGCATTTCGCTACGACATTCTTAAAGAAATAACAGCCCTGTCCGGCTCTGCTTTGGAACAAAGTGAAGGCCTGGAGCAATTGCGTTGGATTGAGAACGGCTACACCATTCAGACAGCAGAAATAAGTTCTGAATGCATTGCTGTTGACTGTCCGGAAGATTTAAAAAGAATCGACAATAAATTCTTTTCATAATAGCAGCACTTTTCCTAAATTAGCCTCATATGAAAGTAGAAGCTTACATCAGCGAATTATTGTACCGTCACGATTGTGTTATCGTACCCGGTTTAGGTGGTTTTATTACAAATTATCGTTCGGCACAAATTCACCCTGTAAGTCACACACTTCGTCCACCGAGCAAAAGCATCAGTTTTAATGTACAGCTTCAAAGCAACGATGGTTTATTAGCGAATTATATTTCTGCCTGCGAATCCATTTCATTTGCTACGGCTCAAACAAAAATTGAGCAATTCGTAAACACAATCCAAAATGATCTGGAACACAAAAAAGAAGCAAAACTTACTAAGATCGGGGTTTTATCTCGCGATTTAAATGGTAAGATTTCTTTCGAACCTGATCACTCGATTAACTATTTACAAGATGCTTTTGGTTTAGATACAATTCAATCGCCGGCTATACTAAGAAAATCCAAAGTGGTCAGTCTTCCTAAGCAAGTTGCGAAAGGAGCAAAAAACATTCAGGAACAAAAATCTTCTTTCAATTGGAAAGTAGCTGCAGTTATCCTTCCTCTTATTGGACTAAGCACATACGTTTCCCTACAGCAAGGAATGGTTAGCGATGCCTATGCAAACTACGCCTACTTAAATCCTTTTAAGGAAAAGCCTGCTGCTATTTACACACCTCGGTCTATTGAGGAAATCGCAGAAAAATCGATCGTAATCGAGAAAGTTGCTGAAACTTTAACGCCTTCAACAAAAATCGTTGAAACCCCTAAAGCTGAAACGATAGTTAAAGCTGTAGCAGAAACAAAAATTGC
>JANXFM010000012.1 GCA_024959975.1 Flavobacteriales bacterium | reverse complement strand
AAAAAAAAGACCATTTCGAAAGAAATGGTCTTTTAATATGAATGAGAGAAATACTTACTCAGCGAATGGAACAACGCTTACGTAAGATCTGTCATCTCTTTTCTTTTTAAATTGAATGGTACCATCACATAAAGCGAAAAGTGTATGATCTTTACCCATACCTACGTTTTCACCTGGATTGTGTTTTGTACCTCTTTGTCTAACGATGATGTTACCAGCAATAGCTAATTGACCACCGTAAATTTTGATTCCCAATCGTTTCGATTCCGATTCACGACCGTTTTTGGAACTACCGACACCTTTCTTATGAGCCATGGTTCAAATTTTTTTGGTTAATTAATTAGGCTTCTGTTTTTTCAGCTTTAGGAGCTGCTTTTTTAGCTGCTGCCTTTTTAGTGATGGTCCCAATCGTTAACTGTGTTAAGTATTGACGGTGACCATTTTTCACTTTATAGCCTTTTCTTCTTTTCTTTTTGAAGACGATTACTTTGTCTCCTTTCAGGTGGCTCTCAATCTTCGCTGAGACTTTTGCACCTTTTATAGCTGGGGCGCCAACGGTAACTTTGCCTTTATCTTCAATCAAAAGAACGTTATCGAAAGTAACTTTCGACCCTTCTTTTCCTTCAAGACGGTTAACAAAGATGCGTTGATCTTTTTCAACTTTGTATTGATGCCCTGCTATCTCTACAATTGCGTACATCTGCTATGTGTTAGTTAGTTTAAAAATACTAAATCGGTCTGCAAAATTACACAATTAAACTGAACTAGCAAAAGACCTTAGCTTCTTTTGTTTACTAAATAAACACCGGCTATGATTGTCGAAAACCCACTGATATGGTGAGCTGTAATCGTTTCATTGTCAATGACTCCCCAAAGAATTGCAACGATAGAAATGATATAAGTACAAGAGGTGGCAAATAGTGCGCCCGTCATTTTAATTAATTTATTGAACGCAATAACTGAAAGTGCCGAGCCAATGATGGCTAAAATTGCCGTGTATCCTAAGCTCGCCCAAGCTTTAGGGTGGTTTTGCATAACGTCGATAAAGTCGCTACTAAACAGATATATCCCGGCCCAGGGACCCACAAAAGTAATTGCCAATGTGGTAATTTGTAGAGCGTTTAAATTTTGCAGTTGGGCTTTAATGATGTTGGCACTCCAACCATAACAAGCTGTTGCAACGATAACCATTAAGCTATAAAGTAATGTTTTTTCATTTAACTTTTGTATATCTGGAAGGAGTAGGTAAATGGTCCCAATCACTCCAATGGCTATACCCACATAGTTAGTGCGTTTAACTTTTAAGTTGTAGAAGAATACCCCTATAAAGAGTGTAAATAAAGGAGTTAGCACATTAAGAATTCCCACAAGACCTGAGTCTAGGTAAGTTTGAGATTTAGTGAAAAGAAAGGCAGGAATTGCACTTCCCACCAGCCCGGTAAGAAATAGTGGCCAAAGTTTATCGGTAGGAATATTTCGGTAAAATTTCCGTCCTATCCAGGCTAAAAATACAAAGGCTATAAAAAGTCGGAGTGTCGCAACTTGTTCAAAGCTAAAAGCATCAAGACCTCTTTTCATTAATATGAAAGAACTTCCCCAGACAAGTGACAGGATAAGGAGTAATATCCAGTGTCCAGGGGGGCTATCGATTTTTTTAAGCATTTGTTAACTTTAGTTAAAGTGCTGTTAATGGTGTTGGCAAAGGTACTGATTTAAAGATCTTATTGATGATAATTTGTACCTTTGCACCACTAAACATAAAAAATAAGAAGTGATGAATAAATTGATGAGATTCGGTTTCGTAGTATTGACAGTAGTATTAACGATTGTATCTTGCTCGGAGACTACAGCTCAGTCTAAAGAGGTGGTTCAGCAGGTGGTTCAGAGCACAGAGATGACAATGAGCATTAAAGGAATGACTTGTCTTATGGGTTGTGCTCGTGCAATTGAAGTTGAGTTAAAAAACTTAGAGGGTGTAGAAGCTGCCAAAGTCGACTTTAAAGCTGCAAATGCACAATTAACCTACAATTCGGCATTAACCTCGGAATCAACAATTGTTGATTTTGTAAATAATTATAGACATGGAGCTTTTGAGGCTTCTGTTGCGACTGCAAAAAAATGTGGTGCCAGTTGTACGAAGTCTTGTTGTGAGAAAGTAGGTGCTAAAAAATGTGGAGCAGATTGCATAAAGGCTTGTTGTGAAAAAGAAGAGGCTAAAAAATGTGGTGCTGACTGTACAAAACCCTGTTGCGACAAATAGTTGAAATTCAGATTGAATTACATCCTCTTTCCGAAATCGGGAAGAGGATTTTTTTTGCTTATTACTACTGATAAAAATCAATTGATAATTAGCTTCAGCTTAGTATCTTTGACTAGCGAATTAAAATGTAAAAAGCATGTCTTTTAAAAGTTTTGCAAAACTTACCCTTATAAGTATATTTTTAATCATTGTTGCTGGTTCTGTAGTTCGGATGACAGTTTCGGGAATGGGTTGCCCGGATTGGCCGAAGTGCTTTGGTTTTATTATTCCTCCTACGAGTGTTGATCAAATAGAATGGGAAGTGGGCAAGTCATTTTTTGAAGGACAAATGATTATTTATGAAGAGCAATTATGGTCGGCTAAGAGCGATTTTGTTAGTGGCGAAAAATACAATTCAGGGAATTGGATTTTATATACAATACATGATTATGCGAAGTTTAATCCGGCTCACACTTGGACAGAGTATATTAATCGATTAATCGGAGCCATTTCAGGAGTGCTTACTTTTGTGATGCTTCTTATGTCTTTTAGATATTGGAAAACGAAAAGAAAGATTGTTTCCCTAAGTGCTTTGGTGGTGTTTTTAATGGGATTTCAGGGCTGGTTAGGAGCAACGGTAGTTTATTCGGTTTTGCAGCCAGTTCAAATTACCATTCATATGCTTATGGCATTGCTCATTGTAGCTTTAATGGTATATCTTATTTATGAGTTGCCGGAATCTTCAGCTAAGAATGTTCTCGTTTTTGATAAGAATTTAAACAGAGTGCTTGTAATCGCAATTGGTTTAAGTTTAGTTCAAATTGCTTTAGGTACCCAGGTACGCCAAATCATTGATGAGATATCGTCTGGGTTAGATTATGGACAAAGAGAATTGTGGATTGGTTTAGCCGGGAATACGTTTAAAGTACATAGATCTTTTGCCATTGTTCTAGTCTTGATAAATGGCTTATTATTTTTTAGAAACTACAAATTTAACTTAGGATTTAAACTTGTTAATGCTGTTTTCGCTGTGGTTATTTTGGAAGTAGTAAGTGGAATAATACTCACTTACTTTGATATGATGGCATTAATGCAGCCAATCCATCTAGTAGCGGCTAGCGGATTGTTTGTACTTCAAATAGCCCTTTACTTTCAGTTAAAAAAGCTAAGACCATTTAAGACTTTCAATTAAAGTTTGAAGATCTTCTTTGATGTAATCTTTAACAGGTTGTAGTGAGTCGGAATTAGGGATTGTGTTGAAATACAAAGAACCCCTTAAAAAGTGATTTGCACTATCGGTTGCAAAGAATTGTAGGTTAGAGGCACTATTTCCGTGAATATCATAAAGGACACCGTATACCTGTTCCTCCTCATTTAAGTATACCTTTTCAATAATCCCGTCAGACCGAACAGCGTGGTCGTAAGCTAGCTTGTGACTTTCTTCTATGATAGATGCTAAATTGGAGTCTAACATTTTATAGGTCAGGTAAACTGTAGCATCATGCGATGGGTAGTAGATATTATACCAGCAGTTGTTTTTTCCACTGATGATTTTAACATCCTTTGGACTTAGAAATTGATAAGAGCATTTGCTGTCAAAAATTTGGTATTCTTTTTCGGATAAATCGATGCGAAAATATCCTAAAGGTTTGGGGCTGTAATTCTCCGAGCAAGAACTCAAAACAGCTACAAGGCTTATAAATAGAAATTTAATTTTCATCACTTTGTTTCTTCTTCGGTGCGAAAGTAACTTTTATTCTAGTTACTCTCCTGTCGTTAACACCTTCAATGGTGAAGATGTAATCGTTGAAGGTGATTTTTTCATTCTTTTCAGGGATGGTTCCCGTAATTTCTAAAATGAATCCGGCAAGGCTATCTGACTCACCTTTAGCTTGTTCAAATTCTTCGCCATCAAAATTTAGAATCCTGTAAAAGTCGTTAAGAGCAGTTTTCCCTTCGAATACATAGTTTGTGTCGTCGAGTTTAGAGTATACGATATCGTCATCATCAAACTCATCACTAATGTCTCCAACAATTTCTTCTATAATATCTTCTAGTGTTACTATTCCTGAGGTTCCTCCATATTCGTCAACGACTATGGCTAAGTGGATTTTCTTTTCTTGAAATTCTTTTAGTAAATCGTCGATCTTTTTGTTTTCTGGAACAAAAAAGACTTCTCGTAGTAACCTATTCCAGTTGAAATTAGATTCCTTACCTAGATAAGGTAAAAGATCCTTTATATATAATACTCCTTTAACGTTGTCGAAAGATCCTTCGTAAATTGGAATTCTAGAAAACCCCGTTTTTTTAATGGTCTTTAAAACCTGATTGTAAGAATTTTTATGGTCTAGAGCAGTTACGTCAACACGCGAACGCATAATTTGTTTTACATCGGTATTTCCAAATTTTACGATTCCTTCCAATATTTTTTTTTCGTCTTTGTCTTCATTTACATCACTAGTAAGTTCGAGGGCATTAGATAAATCGTCTGCCGAAATATCGTGTCTTTTGTTTTTTGCTTTACGATCAATAATTCGAGTACTTGCAACAAGAATCAGGCTTATGGGTTTAAATATTTTATCTAAAAAGGAGAGAGGGATAGACATAAATCTTGCAAAGGAAATTGCGTTATTATTGGCGTAAACTTTAGGTATTACTTCTCCAAAAAGTAATAGTAAGAAGGTGATGATTACGACTTGAACTAAAAATTGTAGCCATTTAATGCCTTGGAAGTCGAAAAGTGCCGCAGAGGCATAGGTTGCCAAAATGATGATTCCTACGTTTACAAAATTATTGGCAATGAGTATGGTTGCTAGAAGTTTTTTTGGTTTCGATAAGAAATTCTCGATGAGTTTGGTTTTTCGAGATTTCTGGTTTTTTATTTTTTTTAGTTCGTGAGGTTTGAGAGCGAAAAAAGCTACTTCAGCTCCTGAAATCAAGGCTGAAGTAGCTAATAATCCCACCAATACTATAAGAGAAATTATAGTGTCGGTCTCAAGCGGTTTTAGAAATGATAATGTATTTATGCTTATAAAAGGTTTAGGGGTCAAAGTCTGGTGTTTTAGTTAAACTTAAAATGGAAGATCATCTTCCTCTTGTATTGGTGATTCCTGTACAAAAGATTCAGCTGTGGGTTCTTGAGCCACATTTGTATTTTCAGGATCTGAATTTCTTTTGCCAGACCCCATCATATGCATTTGATCGGCAAGAATCTCTGTAATATAGCGCATCTGACCACTTTCTTTATCTTCCCATGAACGTGATCTGATGCGTCCTTCAATTAATACTTTATCGCCTTTGTGAAGGTATTTGTCAGCCACTTCGGCTAAACCTCTCCACAATACAATATTGTGCCATTCTGTGTGACTTGTTCTTTCCCCACTTTGACGATTTTTGTATGTCTCTGTAGTGGCTAATGAGAAGCGACACATTACCGTTCCGCTTTCTAGGGTTCGCGTTTCCGGGTCTTTACCCAAATTCCCTGCTAAAATTACTTTGTTAAATGCCATACTAATAATAAGTTAAGTTAATAAATATGTATATTGCATTGAGTCAAACTTAGTAAAATTATCTTTCATTATCAAGTGGAATTGGGTTGAATAATTCTTGGAAAAACTTTTCTATGGGTTTGGGAACTGGCAGTTCTAGCGCTTGTTTCTGGCTGATTTTAATATAGTTGTTTTCTCGGGGAGCTTGATTCGTAATAATGTGATGTATTGTAATATTTAATTTTTGATGACTTAGTTTGTGTTTGTATTTCACGCTTTTTTTAATACTAAATGAGTTCCCCCCAATAATGTCTTTTGTTATTTTTTTGTCGTGTGTGGAATTGTTGTTGTTGGGAACATGTAATTCTTTTAAAGGAAAATCATAGAGGTTTTTCCAAATATCATCACCCTCTCTTTTGTTCATTAAGAATTGTCCTTTATGCTCTATGCAGAAGTAGTTTAAGTAGCGCTCTTTAACTTTAGTTGCCTTAATCTTAATAGGTAGTTTAGTAATGATTTTTTTACTCCGGGCAATACATATTGAGTTTAGTGGACAGTTATTGCAATCTGGTTTTTTGGGAGTGCAAATAGTTGCCCCGAGATCCATAAGTCCCTGGTTGTAGTCTCCTGGATTAGTTTCGCATATTAAAGAATTAGCGAGTTTTTGGAATATTTTAATTCCCTTAGTGCTGTTTATTGCTGTGTGAATATCGAAAACCCGTGCGAGAATTCTGTAGACATTTCCATCAATAGCGGCTCTTTTTTCGTTGAAACAGATAGAGCTTATTGCCGCGGCAGTATAGGGTCCGACTCCCTTTAATTTTAATAGTTCTTCATAGTTATTAGGGAAAACTCCCTCTAGGTTATAATGAATGTGTTTTGCTGTAGTGTGTAAATTTCTTGCCCTTGAGTAGTAGCCTAAGCCTTGCCATAGTTTTAAGACCTTTTCTTCTTTGGTTATTGCTAAGTCTTTGAGCGTAGGGAAGATGTCTGTAAATTTAGTATAGTAGCTTAACCCTTGGGAAGTACGTGTTTGTTGCAGTATAATTTCTGACAACCAGATTTTATACACGTTTTTAGTTGCTCTCCAAGGGAAATCTCGGTGTTCATTGTGGTACCAATGTAATATGTAGCTTGAAAATTCCACGCTTAATGATATGTTAATGAGAATATTAAGTGTTTAAAATAAAACTATATATCTTTTTAAATTGAAATGAAAAAACCTATATTTGCCACCCCAAATTTAATGGGAAAACATTTATAAATAGCTTTTTAAAGACAAAGAAAAATGACTAAGGCAGATATCGTAGCTGAAATTGCAGAAAAAACAGGTTTAGAAAAGGTTGATGTTCAAACAACAGTTGAAGCTTTTATGGAAGAAGTGAAAACGGCTTTAGAAACTGGAGAGAATGTTTATCTAAGAGGTTTTGGATCTTTCATAATTAAAGAGAGAGCTGAAAAAACAGGTAGAAATATTTCTAAGAATACTACCATCATTATTCCTGCTCACAACATCCCATCTTTTAAACCAGCAAAAGTGTTTATGGAGGGAGTGAAAACCAACGTTGATGTAAAATAAGAATTTTCATGAAAAGGAGTCCTCTTATAGCAATAATCATGGGATTAGTCTTAGCTTTGTATATCTATACAAGTTCGGTAAGACCAAGTCGTGCTATGAAAGAAGCTCAGTCTACTTTGACTGAACAAATTCGGGAGGCTTTATTGAATATTCAAAATGGCGAAAGCCCGGAAGCTCAAATGAAAGGGGTTCTGCAAATGAGATCATTGGCGGATAAATATCCGGAAAATGCAGATTTGCAATGGAATATGGGATTATTCTCAATGCAATCCGGACAGTACGAAAAAGCTGTTACTCGTTTTGAAAAGGTAATTAGACTGGATGCTCAAAGGTTAAATGCTTATATGCAGATGGCAGTGAGTTATGCAGCATTAAAAGATACATCGCTAGCTCGTAGTGTATTGTCGACTTTGATTGAAAAATCAGAAGGTGATTTACAAAATAGAGCTGAGGTGATGTTAGAGAAATTAAAATAGTATTAACGTATTAAAACTACTACACTATGCCAAGTGGAAAGAAAAGAAAAAGACATAAGATGTCTACGCATAAGCGCAAAAAACGCTTAAGAAAAAATCGTCACAAGAAGAAGAAGTAATTCTTCTCATTGAACACATAGCAAGCACCTATTATTGGGGTGCTTTTTGTGCTTTGTGTCATTTAACCTACATAAAACAATTTTTATTGAGTGAATGAGTTAATTGTTAAGTCTTTCGATCAGGGGGTAGTAATTGCACTACTCAAAGAAGGAAAGCTAGTTGAACTCCACAATGAAAAGAGTGATAATAGTTTTGCAGTAGGTGATATCTATTTGGGTAAAGCAAGAAAAGTTGTTCCAGGACTTAACGCCGCTTTTGTGGATGTGGGTTACGAGAAAGATGGCTTTTTGCATTATCATGATTTAGGACCCCAAATACGTTCTTTGAATAAATACGTCAGACAAACCATCTCGGGTCGTCAAAACAAGTGGTCACTGACAGATTTTACATTAGAAAAAGATATCTCAAAAGGAGGAGTCGTTGATTCTGTGCTTACCAGTAAGCAAAATGTATTGGTACAAGTAACAAAAGAACCGATTTCTACAAAAGGACCGAGAATTAGCTCGGAGCTATCAATAGCGGGAAGGTTTTTGGTATTGGTGCCCTTTTCAGAGCGTGTATCTGTATCTCAAAAGATAAAAGATCCAGCTGAAAAGGAACGATTGAAACGTTTAATTCAGAGTATTAAACCCAAAGGTTTCGGTGTGATTATTCGTACTGTGGCCCAAGGGAAGAAAGTAGCTGAGTTAGATTCCGATCTTGCCAATATGCTGAAGAAGTGGAAAATTATTTACAAGAAGCTTCAAAAAGCAAAAGCCCCGGAAAAAATATTAGGAGAACTAAGTAGAGTTTCTGCCATTCTCCGCGATATTCTTAACGATAGCTTTAATAGCATTATTGTTGACAGCCCTGAGTTGTACAACGAAATTTCTCGTTACCTGCAAACGATCGCTCCCGATAAGGAGAAAATACTAAAGTTGCACAAGGGTACTAAGCCTGTTTTTGAACACTTTAATATAGAACGTCAGATCAAATCATCTTTTGGTCGTTCTGTATCAATGAGAAAAGGCGCTTACCTAGTGATTGAGCATACTGAAGCTTTACACGTAATTGATGTAAACTCCGGTAACAGGACTAATAACGTAGAAAGTCAAGAAGCAAATGCCCTAGAAGTGAATTTAGCTTCGGCGCAAGAAGTTGCCCGACAGCTTAGACTTCGTGATATGGGCGGAATTGTTGTAGTCGATTTTATCGATATGCAAAAAGCTGAAAACAGAAAGAAACTGTTTGAAGCTTTGAAAGAATTTATGAAGGAAGATCGTGCCAAGCACAAAATTCTTCCTCCTAGCCGCTTCGGACTTATCGAAATTACACGCCAACGCGTGCGTCCTGAAATGAATATTAAAACTGTAGAAAATTGCCCTGCCTGTAATGGTAAAGGTGAAGTGGAAGCTACAGTATTGATAGTTGACGAAATTGAAGATAAATTGAATCATGCACTAATTGTCGACAAAGAAAAGAGTGTTACCATGTGTACCCACCCATTTATAGCTGCTTATTTAAGTAGAGGGTTATTTTCTAGACGAATGAAGTGGTTTTTTAAATACAAGAAATGGGTGAAAATTCGCCCTATCTATGCGTATCATTTAATGCAATACGCGATGTTTGATAAGAACGATGATGAATTGTCCCTATAAAAAAAAAGCTACCCAGATGGGTAGCTTTTTTTAGTTAAAAATTAAAAGTTGAAAATTTACAATTTACAAATAGCACGCGAAAAAATTCAAGCTTATTGTGCTTATCAGGAGCGATGTCATAAGGAGGTTACGAAGAAATTGAAATCTTGGGGCCTAATTCCAGATGCCATAGACCTATTAATTGGAGAGTTGAT
>JANXFM010000115.1 GCA_024959975.1 Flavobacteriales bacterium | reverse complement strand
CTTACAGAATCAATAAATTGCTTCGACGATATGGGCGTTTTTGCTTCTTTGGAGTCCGGATCATAAAATTGAGAGCCATATGCTTTTACCGCAGCTAATTTTGCATCCATGTAACCGGTAATATCAATAACAAAGTCGGGCTTTACAGGCTTCCACTGAATGTAATGTAAAACCTGCTTAGGTCTCCATGCCGATTGTGTTGTTCCATCCAATTCCGTTTCAATTTTTGACAGGCCTGCTAAAAAACATGCAGTAGATACTAAAGAAGCTGAACGTGGATGATCTGGATGTCGATCGTCAATGGCATTACACAAAACAATATCCGGTTGATATTTTCTGATCTGCTTAACGATCTCCATCTGATACTGCTTATTGTCGGCCGTTACAAAACCATCCTCAAAACCTAAATTGTCACGAAATTTAAGTCCCATTAATTTCGCAGCAGTTTCAGCTTCTGTCAGTCTCAATGCTGCAGTACCACGTGTTCCCAATTCGCCCTGAGTCAAGTCAATAGCACCTACACTAAAACCCAGATCAATGTGTTTAAAAATGGTGCCGGCGCATCCCAACTCAATGTCATCGGGATGAACACCAATAGCCAATATGTCTGTTTTGTTAGTCATTCATTAATTTTTTGTAGCGTATTCTCTTTGGTTCAGATATGCCTAATCGCTTCAATTTATTTTCTTCGTAATCGGAATAAGAACCTTCAAAATAATACACTTCAGAATCTCCTTCAAAAGCGAGGATGTGCGTACATACACGATCTAAAAACCATCTGTCGTGAGAAATAATCACAGCACAACCGGCAAAATTTTCCAAACCTTCCTCAAGTGCTCTAAGTGTGTTTACATCCAAATCGTTGGTCGGCTCATCCAAAAGTAAAACGTTCCCTTCCTGCTTCAATGCCATGGCGAGGTGCAATCGGTTGCGTTCACCACCCGAAAGTACCTTCACCTTTTTATTTTGATCTTGTCCACCAAAATTAAAACGGGAAACATAAGCTCTGGAGTTTAGTTTTACGCCACCTATTTCAATATTTTCCAAGCCGTCGGCAATATTTTCAAAAACGGTTTTTTCATTATCTATGGATTCATGTTGCTGATCGACATAAGAAACTTTAACGGTCTCTCCGACTTCAAAAGTACCTGAATCCGGAGTATCCAATCCCATGATCATTCGGAACATGGTTGTTTTACCTGCCCCGTTAGGACCAACGATCCCAACAATACCGGCAGGAGGTAAATTGAAATTCAGATCACCATAAAGTAATTTATCTCCAAAACCTTTACTTACGTTTTTAGCTTCAATGACGTTCGTACCCAAACGAGGCCCGGAAGGAATAAAAATTTCCAGTTTCTGTTCTTTGTCTTTGGTCTCCTGAGCTAATAGCTGATTGTAGTTATTCAAACGTGCTTTACTCTTAGCATGACGTGCTTTTGGAGCCATACGCACCCATTCCAGTTCTCTTTCAAGGTTTTTTTGTCTTTTAGAAGCTTGCTTATCTTCCTGAGCCAAACGCTTGGACTTTTGCTCCAACCAGGATGAATAGTTTCCTTTCCACGGAATACCTTCTCCCCGATCCAATTCAAGGATCCATCCGGCTACATTGTCTAAGAAATATCTATCGTGGGTAATGGCAATCACCGTTCCTTTGTATTGTTGTAAGTGTTGTTCCAGCCAGTGTACCGACTCCGCATCTAAATGGTTGGTAGGTTCATCAAGAAGTAATACATCCGGAGCTTTTAGTAACAATCGACAAAGGGCAACTCGTCTGCGTTCTCCACCGGATAAGTTTTTCACCGGCTCGTCTCCATCGGGTGTTCTCAAAGCATCCATGGCACGTTCGAGCTTGCTGTCTAATTCCCAAGCACCTTTGGCGTCAATAATATCTTGCAACTCACCTTGTCGGTCAATCAGTTTTTGGAAAGCATCAGGATCGTCCATGACATTCGGGTCAGAAAACTTATCGTTGATCGCATTAAACTCATCCAATACATCAACAATATCCTGCACCCCTTCACGAACGATCTCCATTACGGTTTTCGTCTCATCCAATTGAGGTTCCTGCTCTAATAAGCCAACACTAAATTCATTATCTGAATACACTTCACCTTTAAAATCGGTATCTAAACCTGCAATGATCTTTAACAAGGTAGATTTCCCGGAACCGTTTAAACCGATGATACCGATCTTAGCTCCGTAAAAAAATGAGAGGTTTATGTTTTTAATGATCTGTTTTCCACTTGGAATAACCTTCGAAACTTTGTGCATTCCAAAGATGATCTTCTTATCGTCAGACATATTCTATGGCTTTGTTAAAATGAGAAACAAATTTAAACTAAAAAAGGACTAAAAAAGTAAAACTCCCGACATAAAGCCGAGAGTTTAACCGAAAAACAACAACAAATAAAACTAATTCACATAACGAGACTATTTTTGAGATAGTCTGGTATTACATGTAATTCAGTTTTTTCTTTAATCTCTTGGAAAATCAACTACTATTCACTTGAATAATCGTCTTTAAACTAAATCTCTCACTTGCACATGTAAACAAGAGTAATCGTCAGGATGTATAACATCCAAGCTTGTGTGCGTATTCTTAAGTAGGGTCATGAAAAAATTTATCGAACATCCGAATAACCCCGAAAGGAGTTTGGAAAACTGATATATCTTCTTAATCATAACTTAAAATTAAATAACAAATAATACCATAAGGGGAACTCTTATAAAGATAAACAATTTATTTAAATATCCAAACTGTATCTTTTAAGATCTTAATCTGGGGTCGAGAAAATAATAGATCACATCTGTAAAAATTGTAATTAGAACAAAACAAATAGAAAGTGTTAGGACTGCTCCCATCACTAATGGTAGATCGAGATAATTTAAGGCGTAAACGATCTCTTTACCCAATCCGTTCCATCCAAATATGTACTCTACAAAAACGGCTCCGGCGAGCATAGATGCCAACCAACCTGAAGCAGATGTTACTACAGGGTTAAGCGCATTCGGTAAAGCATGAACAAATAAGATCCGAACAGATGAAAGCCCCTTGGCTTTAGCCGTTCGAATGTAATCTTGATCTAAAGTGTCTAAGATGGAGTTGCGTGTTAATTGCATAACAACAGCAAGTGGTCTGATCCCTAAAGTAAAAGCAGGTAAAATTAAATTTTTCCAAACGATGTATTCACCATTACCATAATCATCTACTTCAAATAAACTCCCTGTCATAGACAAACCGGTATATTTTTGCCATACAAAACCAAAAAGCCAGGCAATAAGAATAGCAGAGAAAAAAGAAGGCAATGCCATACCCAAAACTGAAACAGAAGACAATAACTGATCTGTAAATTTATGTTTATTAATGGCGCTGTAAACTCCTAATGTGATGCCTAAAACCAGTGCAATGAACATGGCAGCCATAGCAAGTGTAAAAGTATTCGGTAAGGTGTCAGAAATGATGCTTGCAACGGAAGTACCTTTGCGAACAAAAGACTCTCTTAAATAAGGTGTTTTAACGACTACATCAAACTCAGCTATGGAAGCAGAAGCCAAAATGGTGTAGTTGTGATTATTCACATTTGTAAAATTCTCTGGATTATTTGAGTGAAATGATACGGGAGACAGATCGTTTAAATAAAAAAGGTATTGCTTTTGTATGGGCTGATCGAATCCGTACTTCTTTTGAATAGCCAAACGCATTTCCTCATG
>JANXFM010000205.1 GCA_024959975.1 Flavobacteriales bacterium | reverse complement strand
CCATCAAGTATGGAAAGGTATGCCTTTTTATACAACAGGAACGAATGGTTTTGTTGATGTAAGAGACGTTGCCAACGTAATGATCCAACTAATGGAAAGCGAAGTGAAATCAGAGCGATTTATATTGTGTTCAGAGAGTATCCCGTTTAGGCAAACCTTCGATTATATTGCAGAAGCTTTAAGAAAGAAAAAAGCAAGTATTAAAGCGGGTCCTTTTTTAAATGAACTCGGATGGAGATTGGCAAAAATCATTTCTATTTTCACTCGTAAAACTCCTATGTTTACGAAGGAAACAGCTCAAGCCGGAAACAATACATCAATCTATGAAAACGATAAAATCAAAAAAGTTCTGAACTTCGAATTTAAACCCGTCAAACAAAGCTGTCAGGATTTTTCTAAATTGTTTTTAAAAGAATACAAAAAATAATGATGGCTAAGTTTTCCTAGGAAAAGGACAGTTATTTCAAGACAAATTACTTATTATTCAATTTTCAACTTTTACACTTATTCCATCATTTGAATTCTTGTCAAAACAGAATCCAAAAGTAGTTCCATGGTTTTAGGCTCTTTAGAATAATAGGTAAAGCTCTCGTTAAATTCTTCAAAACTATATTCTTTAGGCTCAAACAGAGCCTCATAATAATCACGAATATTTAAACTATCTTCTTTCATTCCTTTGATCATATTCAACTGAGAAGCAGACTCCAACAAATGAACCTCTACCAAAACTTCTATCATCTGCGATTCAGACAAAATATGTTTCGGTTGCTTTTCTACTCGTTGAGAACAAGAGAAAAATAACCCAGATAGTATGACAAGAAAAGCTTTATTCATTATCTATCAAATTCTAAACGCATTCCTCTGGTGCTCTCATCAAAAGTACCATTATCGTAGACCAAATTCCCACTAACGAAAGTCTTGCTAACGGTAGATTTAAATTTCACTCCTTCAAAAGGAGACCAACCACAATCGTACAAGATATTGCCCTTGTTTACGGTCCACGATTTATCAATATCAACCACCACTAGATCGGCGTAATAGCCTTCGCGGATAAAACCTCTTTCTTTTACCTGGAAACAATCCGCCGGAGCGTGACACATCTTATTTACAATCCACTCCAGACTCACTTTACCCTGGTGATAAAACTCCAACATGGCCACTAAAGAATGTTGTACCAAAGGACCTCCGGAAGGAGCTTTAAAATATGTATTTTCTTTTTCCTCTATTGTATGAGGAGCGTGGTCGGTAGCAATAATATCAATTCTATCGTCTAGTAAAGCTTTCCAAACTCCCTCTTTATCCTTTGCCGATTTCACCGCGGGGTTCCACTTAATAAATGTCCCCTTTTCATCATAACTCGATTCATCAAACCACAGGTGATGAATACAAGCTTCTGCCGTAATTCTCTTTTCCTTTAATGGAATGTCATTTCTAAACAATGCGGTTTCCTTAGCTGTAGAAATGTGTAAAATATGTAATCGTGTATTGTGCTTATTTGCCAACTCAACGGCCATTGATGAGGACTTATAACAAGCATCATCGTTTCTGATAATCGGATGAAAACGAATCGGAAGATCCTCGCCATACTCCGCTTTCATTTTTGCTGAATTATTACGAATAGTCTCTTCATCTTCACAATGTACGGCTATAAGCATATCACATTTAGAGAAGATAGAGTTTAAGACTTGCTTATCATCTACCAACATATTACCCGTAGAAGAACCCATAAAAATCTTAATCCCGGCAACACGTTTTGGATCGGTTTTCAAAACCTGCTCTAAATTCTCATTAGAAGCCCCCATAAAAAACGAGTAATTCGCTAAAGAATCTTTAGCTCCAATCTGGTATTTATCTTCAAGTAGTTCTTGTGTTAAAGCTTGGGGCTTGGTATTAGGCATTTCCATAAAGGAGGTTATCCCACCTGCCACAGCCGCTTTTGCCTCGGTATAAATTCGCCCTTTATGCGTTAAACCCGGCTCTCTAAAGTGTACCTGATCATCTATCACTCCCGGCATCAAAAACTTCCCACTAAGATCAATCACCTCAGCCTCAACATCATTGATTTCAGTAGCAATTTTTGTTATACGCTCGCCCTGAATCAACACATCAGCTTTAATAACTGAACCTTCGTTGATTACTTGTGCGTTTTTAAGCAGCTTTTTCATGCTTTATAATAAACTATTCTTGTTTGTACCTTTTGAAGAAACTCCTCAATTTCATCTGAATCACCCCAAAAAAGGCTTCATAAAAAATTGAAGTACTCATCTTAGACTCTCCTTCCGTTCTATCGGTAAAGATAACAGGAACTTCTTTAATCTTATACCCAAATTTCCAGGATTTAAATTTCATTTCGATCTGAAAAGCATACCCCACAAAAGTAATGTTGGAACGAAGTACATTCTCTATAACTTTTCTGCGGTAGCATTTAAATCCGGCAGTAGCATCATCAACAGGTAAGCCCGTAATCATTTTTACATAACGCGAAGCAAAATAAGACATCATCACCCTTCCAATAGGCCAGTTGATTACATTCACCAATCCACCCACATAACGCGAGCCGATGGCTAAATCATTTCCGTCATGAGCACAGGCGTTATACAATCGTATTAAATCGTCTGGATTATGCGAAAAATCACAATCCATCTCGATAAAATAATCGTAACCACGTTTTAAACCCCAATTAAATCCATGAATATAAGCTGTTCCTAAACCTAATTTCCCTGTCCGTTCTTCTATAAAAAGGCAATCAGAATATTCTTTCTGTAAATCTTTTACGATCGCAGCGGTACCATCCGGAGAGCCATCATCTACAACAAGTATATGATACGACTTCTCCAAAGAAAAAACCTTGCGAAGCATTTTCGCAACATTTTCCTTCTCTTTGTAGGTAGGGATAATAATTAAAGAGTCAGACATCTATTTTAAGTTGAAAAGCAAATGTAATAGAATTTTATAATAGTCAGTCTTTAATTAGTGATTCAAATTTAGTAATGAAATTTCATCAAAAAAGCTAAAAGCCTCTTAAACAAGAGACTTTTGCTTAACATAACAGATAACCCTATTATGCATGATAATCGAGGGGGGGGGTGAGTTTTCTATATCCTGGAGAAGATTTTATATTTTCATCTAGGCAATGTCACCTACACGTAGGTGACTTCACTCATAAATATACGAAACTATATCGATACTTGCAAGTATGCCTTAAAAATATTCCAAAAGGGTTAAGCTATAGTTGAGCCATTTGAACTTACATCAGATGGCTTTACAAAACGCAGAGCTCCATCTTTATCCTCGGCCATTAAAACCATTCCCTGAGACTCAATACCCTTTATTTTTCTAGAAGCCAAATTTACCAATACCGAAACTTGCTCACCAATAATATTTTCGGCCTGATAATATTCTGCAATACCCGAAACCACTGTCCGTACATCAATACCCGTATCGATAGTTAACTTAAGTAGCTTCTTGGTTTTCTTTACTTTCTCGGCAGCAATGATCGTTCCCACCCGAATATCCATCGCACAGAAATCGTCGAAACTTACATTCGCCTTTTGTGATTTTACCATTTGATTCGCCAATTTAGTTGCTTCTAACTTTTCTAATTGAGCTTCTATTTCCGCATCTTCAATTTTACGGAATAGTAATTCAGCCTTTTTAATTTTACATCCCTCAACCAAAAGATTATCCTTTCCTGCTTGCTCCCACAACAATTGATCAAGACCTAACATAGTCCTCAATTTCTCTGCAGAAAAAGGAATAAATGGCTCCGAAACTACACTCAAATTAGCTGCGATCTGAAGTGCAATATTCATAATGGTTTTGGTGCGAACTTCATCTGTCTTCACCAATTTCCAAGGCTCTTCATCCGCTAGGTATTTATTACCTAAACGAGCTAAATTCATCATTTCCATTAGAGCTTCTCTAAAACGATACGCTTCAATAGATTTAGAAATCTTAGCCGGGAATGCTTTTAATTCGGCAAGCACCTCTTTATCGTAATCTGATAATTCTTCCCTCTCAGGAACAACTCCTTCGTAGTACTTATTGGTAAGCACCACGACTCTATTAATGAAGTTACCATAAATCCCTACCAACTCAGAATTATTACGTGTTTGGAAGTCTTTCCAGGTAAAATCATTGTCTTTGGTCTCAGGAGCCGTAGCACACAACACATAGCGCATCACATCCTGTAGCCCGGGAAAATCTTCTAAATATTCGTGTAACCAAACAGCCCAATTCTTGGAAGTAGATATCTTATCGCCTTCTAAATTCAGGAATTCATTGGCCGGTACATTATCCGGTAAAATATAATCGCCGTGTGCTTTTAACATAGATGGGAAAATCACACAGTGGAAAACAATATTGTCTTTTCCGATAAAGTGAACCAGCTTACTATCATCAGACTTCCAATAAGGCTCCCAATCTTTTCCATAATCTTTTGCCCATTGCTTCGTTGCAGAAATATATCCTATAGGCGCATCAAACCAAACATAAAGCACCTTTCCATCTGCACCTTCTGCAGGAACAGGAATTCCCCAATCCAGATCTCGGGTTACCGCACGAGGCTGCAAACCCTGATCTAACCACGATTTACACTGTCCGTAAACATTTGATCTCCAATCCGATTTATGCCCATCGAGTATCCACTCTTTTAGCCAAGCTTCATACTTATCTAAAGGCAAAAACCAGTGTTTCGTTTCTTTCAATACGGGCTTATTTCCACTCAAAGCCGACTTCGGCTCAATCAAATCTGTTGCACTTAACGATGTCCCACATTTCTCACATTGATCACCATAAGCATCTTCACTTTTACAATGCGGACAAGTTCCCGTGATGTAACGATCTGCCAAAAACTCATTTTCCTTTTCATCGTAATACTGCTCACTTACCTTTTCGATAAACAAACCTTCGTTGTGTAAATGCTTAAAAAAGTCAGATGCAGTTTCATGATGCATGGCATCAGAAGTTCGGTGATAAATGTCGAAGCTAACACCCAATTCTTTAAAAGAATCTCCAATAATCTTATGGTATTTATCTACCACTTGCTGTGGTGTAACTCCTTCTTTCTTTGCGGAAATAGTAATGGGAACACCGTGTTCATCAGAACCACAAACAAAAACCACATCTTTTTGATTGGAACGCAAAAACCTCGCATAAATATCACTGGGAATATAAACGCCTGCCAGGTGACCGATATGAACCGGACCATTAGTGTAGGGCAATGCTGCCGTTATGGTATATCTTTTTACTTCTTTCGACATCAGGAAATACTTTTGTATAAGCAGCAAATATAAGAATTTGCCTAAGGTGAAATAAGTAATTTTTACTGCTTAATATTTATTTGTCATACTAAGCCCTGTCAAAGGACTTCAAATAAATTATTCTTGCCTTCAACAAGCCTGCCTGCGGTAGGTAGGCTCAAACTAACAATTCATTTTACGCACTAAACAAAATGCCCCTATTGCGCTCGTAGAGGGGAGTTGTTGTAAAACAACAAAGGGGTGTTCATAGATATTACTATCTTTAGTGCAATTAAAAATCTCTTTTTTGAAAACAGATCAAATCCCAAAACTTCATACAGGAGACGCAATCGCACTAATCTCTACTGCTCGTAAAGTAAATAAAGAAGAGCTCAACTTTGCTGTAAATATTATTGAATCCTGGGGGTTGAACGTTTGCTATGGAAAAAATCTATTCGAAGAGAACCACCAATTTGCAGGAACTGTAGAACAAAGAACTCAAGATTTACAATCGGCATTAAACGATGAAA
>JANXFM010000075.1 GCA_024959975.1 Flavobacteriales bacterium | reverse complement strand
GATAGAAGCTGCATCACAAAATGGTCTGACCGACGAGGTAATGGAAGTCGTTTTGGGCTTAAGAAAATTAGCAAAAGAAAATAAAGATTGGACCGCTGCCGACTTTATCCGTGATGAGCTGGCTAAACTAGATATTACCGTGACTGACTCCAAAGATGGAGCTAGCTGGTCTAAAAAATAACTTCGCAGTATTATGAGAAAGCTTTTCCCAATCATCTTAGTTTGCTTGTTATGGAGTTGTGGAAACGAATCAAAAGTAAAGAAGCAGCCTCCAAAAAAAGTCGTTGAGGTGCCTGCTTTCAATGAAGACTCTGCATATGATTTCATTGCCAAACAAGTGGCTTTTGGACCTCGTGTACCCAATAGCAAGGAGCATGAAGCTTGTGGCGAATATTTAATCAATACCCTAAACCGATTTTGTGATACGGTAATCATTCAAGAAGCTGCATTGACTGCTTTTGATGGAAACGTTTTAGATTCGAAAAATATCATTGCTTCTTTTAAACCTGAACGGGCAAAACGAGTGATGCTTTGCGCTCATTGGGATACACGTCCCTTCGCAGACCAGGATGAAACCAACAAAAACACACCTATTGAAGGTGCCAATGATGGCGGTAGTGGCGTGGGTGTACTGCTCGAAATGGCTCGTCAATTTTCCATCCAAAAACCGGATGTGGGCGTGGACATCATCCTCTTTGATGCTGAAGATTATGGTCAACCCAATGAGAGTGAATACCCAAGAATGGAACATTCTTATTGCTTAGGCTCACAGTATTGGGCTCAAAACTTACACAAACCCAACTATTTTGCAAAATATGGGATTCTATTAGATATGGTGGGAGGAAAAGATGCTGTATTTACTCAAGAAGGATATTCTGTACACTACGCACCTCAGGTATTAAAAAAAGTATGGAATATAGCAGCCAATTTGGGTTATGGAGAGCAGTTTTTATTCCAAAAAACAAATCCTGTAACAGATGATCATCTCTACATCAACGGCTTTGCTCAGGGTCGCGTACCGACAATAGATATCATCGAACACGATGCCTCTTCAAAAAGCAACTTCTACAAACACTGGCACACGCATGACGACAAGCTGGAACATATTGATAAAAACACGCTAAAAGCGGTTGGTCAAACCGTTATGCATGTGGTTTACAACGAATAGGTCTGTCAACAAAAAAGCCCCTACAAATGCAGGGGCTTTCTGTATTCCATAAAGAACTTACTCTCCTTTCACCAAATCCATTTCTTCGATCAGATGCGTTGCACCGGCATATTTATCAACGATAAATAACACATAACGAATGTCACAAGAAATGGTTCTTTGCAATTCAGACTCAAAAGCAATATCTCCACTCATAGCTTCCCAGTTGCCGTCAAAAGCAGTGCCGATGAGATGTCCTTTTCCATTGATTACAGGCGATCCGGAGTTCCCTCCCGTAATGTCTGTATTGTGAATGAAGTTCACGATCAAATCGCCATTTTCATCGGCATACTGACCATAATCTTTCGCTTCGTACAGATCGATAAACCTTTGTGGAAGATCAAATTCGTGATCCCCGGGAACAAATTTTTCAATGACCCCTTCTAAAGTCGTTACGTAGTCATAATGAACCGCATCAGCCGGAACATAATCACCCACTGTACCGTAGGTCGTTCTCATGGAAAAATTTGCATTCGGATAGTATGTTTTATCCGGGTTCATCTTGCGCAAGCCATCAACAAACAAACGATTCCCTTCGCTCAGCTTCGCATCTGCTTGTGCATTTACAGAACCCATACTAAAGTAGCTTTGAATAACAGATCCCGAAGCAGTATTGGCTAAATCCTTCGCTAATTTCTTCGCGTTTGGAGCTGCAATAAAAGCATTAAAACGTGCCTCATCCGTAAAGTATGATTTGGCATACATCTTCCCGGCAAACTTCGCAAAGTCGCCTTTAAACTTCTTGTCTACGTGGGCAAAGAAAGTTGGGTACTGAGAAGCGTCAACTTCTGCCCGATATTTAGCAAACAGTTTGGCAAACTGCTCTTCATCTAAAACAGCATTGTAATTTTTGAAATGCTCGGCAGCAAAATCCTGAAGTTTTGCAAGCAACCTCGCTTTCTCATCTGCATTTTCCGTTTCCAATAACTGACCGATCATACGGTTGGCACGAAATGTAAATAACACCACATCCGTACCTCGAATACCTACCTCCGAAAGAAACGTCGCTCCTTTTTCCGTTAAGTCGGTAGCCACATAAGCCTCTTTAATTAACTCAAGGGCTTCTCCATATTTTGCTTTGTTCTCTTCAGAAGAATTGGCAAAAGCCGTGAAGTCATTTTCAATAGCTTGTTTCTTATCATAAACACCCAGTCGTTTCAATCCTTTAGACTGACCAATAAAGTATTTCCAGTAGTTGGCCGTTTGTGCATATTTCGATGCGTATTGAATGCGAACTTCAGAATCGGCATGCATATGCTTTTTCATGATGTTTAATTTCAAGTCACGGATGTCAACAATCGTTGGTGCTTTAATGTCTAATAGTTGTTTTACTCCCCAGGAAGTTAAAAAACGATCCGTAGAACCGGGATACCCCCAAACCATTGTGTAGTCGTCATTTGCAACACCTTCCAAAGAAACCGGTAAGTGATGATAGAATGCATCGTTTTTTTCTCTTAGTTCTTTCGTTAAAGGAACATTCTCCTCTGCATAAGCAGCAGGCGTTCCATCAGGAGCACAATAGATGCGAAACATGGAAAAATCTCCTGTATGACGTGGCCACATCCAATTATCTGTATCTCCACCGTATTTACCTACAGACGAAGGGGGTGCTCCCACCAAACGAATGTCCTTAAAACGCTCGTAGATGAACATGTAATATTCATTCCCCTCATAGAAAGACTTTACCTCAGCAACGTATTTATTGCCTTCAGTCGCTTCACCTTTGATGGTTCTCATTTCTGCATCAATGGCCTGTGCTCTTTCAGCTTCAGTCATCCCATCATTTACAACAGCCAACACGCGCTCTGTCATGTCTTCCATACGGATCAAAAAATCGACGTGTAAATCGGGATTACCTAACTCTTCGGAACGATTCATCGCCCAAAAACCATCTGTTAAATAATCGTTATCTATCGTAGAGTGGTCTTGAATAGACCCATAACCACAGTGGTGATTTGTTAATAACAAACCTTCTCCAGAAATTACTTCTCCGGTACAAAACCCACCAAAACTTACAATGGCATCCTTCAAGCTTGAGTGGTTAATGCTGTACAATTCTTCAGCAGTCAATTGCAAACCGGCGGCTTGCATGTCCACTTCATTCAATCGCTTAACAAACATGGGTAACCACATTCCTTCGTCTGCTTTTATCGCAGTTGGTGTAACTAAAAAGATCGCCAGGATGAAACCTAAAATTCTCTTAAACATCTGATTATTTTTTACTTATTAATATAAAATATGTCTCACCACAAAGAAACAAAATATTCACGGTATTATGGTTGTCATCACCCTGAGCCTGTCGAAGGGTTGCTTATTGGTTGGTCGTTATTGGGAATAAAAACTTTGACCAAGATGATG
>JANXFM010000130.1 GCA_024959975.1 Flavobacteriales bacterium | reverse complement strand
CATCCATTCAAAATTGATAAAGCAGCTTCTGCCTTGATTACCGGGGTTCTGGTTTGGACTCTGTTTGTGTTAAGTGGAACAGATCAACATTTAATTGAAGAGGAATTGTTTCATCATTTAAGTGAAATTTCAGGCATCTTATTTTTCTTATTAGCAGCAATGACAATCGTTGAATTGATTGATGCTCATGAAGGTTTTTCGATCATCACTGATAAAATTACTACGAAAAACAGAGTGAAGTTGTTGTGGATCATCAGTGTACTTACTTTCTTTTTCTCTGCAGCATTGGATAACTTAACGACTTCAATCGTAATGATCTCGTTATTAAGAAAGTTAATTGATGATAAACATGATCGTTGGTTTTTTGCGGGGATCGTAGTTATTACAGCAAATGCTGGTGGAGCCTGGTCGCCTATTGGTGATGTTACCACGACCATGCTTTGGATTGGTGGTCAGCTTACAACGATGACGATTGTTAAAACCTTACTTATTCCAAGTTTGGTAGCCATGTTAGTGCCTGTAGGAATTCTTACATTTACGATGAAAGGAGAGGTGACTCGCCCGGAAAAAAAGGAAGGTTTAGAGCATTATATTGATCCAACGACACCATTTGAAAGGAATTTGGTTTTCTTTTTAGGAGTAGCAGGTTTGTTATTTGTCCCTGTTTTTAAAACATTAACTCATTTACCACCTTTTATGGGAATGATGTTGAGCTTAGGTGTACTTTGGACCGTTACGGAAGTTATTCATAGAAGTAAAAATAAAGAGGATAAATCACAATTATCTGTGATAGGTGTACTTCGTAAAGTAGATACGGCCAGTGTATTGTTTTTCTTGGGGATTTTATTGGCTGTTGCAGGTTTGCAGTCTGCAGGTCATTTGGCTGTTATGGCCGAAACTTTAAATGATTGGTTTGGCGGGGATATTTACGCGATAAATATAGTCATCGGATTGTTATCATCTATTGTAGATAACGTGCCGTTGGTTGCGGGTTCAATGGGTATGTATGAAATTGCTGCTGTTGGTGATTTTGCTAAAGATGGAGCTTTCTGGCAGTTTTTAGCATTTTGTGCAGGTACCGGTGGTAGTGCCTTGATTATCGGTTCGGCGGCAGGTGTGGCAGTAATGGGGCTGGAAAAGATTGATTTTGTGTGGTATCTGAAAAAGATTTCTATCTTAGCTTTAGTTGGGTACTTTGCAGGTGCAGGTACTTATATTTTGATGCAATCTCTTTAATAAAATTGCGTTCTCTTGAAGAATAAACGATACACAGATGAAAACAATTCTCTTACAAGTCCCGCTTGCTGTAGATTCTTTGGGCATTGATCTGGCTCAAACGAGTGAGCCTGTTGAAAAAACACTTTCTATTATTGATTTGATAACAAGCGGTGGTGTTGGTGGTCAAATTATTATGATCACTTTGGGCGTACTTTCCATACTTACGGTGTACTTTTTTTGGGAACGCTTTCAAGTGATTAAAAAAGCGATGAAAGATGACCCTCAATTTATGAGTAAAGTGAAGGATTATCTTTCTGATCATAAAGTGGAGTCTGTAGTTGCTTTGTGCGACAGGTCATCTTCTCCGGTAGCCAGTATGGTGGCAAAAGGAACTCTTGTTAAAAACAGTAGTTCAAAGGATGTTCAGGATGCTATGGAAAGACAAGGGAATCTTGAAGTTTACAAATTAGAACATAATTTATCTTCCTTAGCAACGATTGCCGGTGCAGCTCCTATGATCGGTTTCTTAGGAACGGTTATCGGGATGATCATCGCTTTCCATGAAATGGCCAGTGCAGGTGGACAGATTGATGTAGAGATGTTATCGAAAGGTATTTATACTGCCATGACTACGACTGTTGCCGGTTTAATTGTTGGGATTGTTGCTTATCTGGCTTACAACCAATTGGTCGCAAAAGTCATTAAGGCCACCTTTAAAATGGAACAGGGAACAGCTGAATTTTTAGAAATTATTGCTAAAAACAAATAAGCATGGCACTGAAGTCTAGGAATAAAGTAAGTGCAGTTTTTAGCATGTCCTCCATGACGGATATCGTTTTTCTATTGTTGATATTCTTTATGCTGACTTCTACTTTAGTTACGACCAATGCTTTGGATTTAGTCTTGCCTAATAGTACTGCGCAGACCGTAAAGAAACAAAGGGTCTCGGTTTCTATTAATGAGAATTTTGAATATTTTATTGATAAAGAAGCCGTAGAGCTAAAGTATATTGAAGCTCAATTGATGGATAAGCTGGCAGGACAAGATGAACAAGTTGTCGTACTTCGAGTGGATAAATCTATTCCTGTAGAATATGCTGTTGAAGTAATGGATATTGCCTATCGAAATAAATTCAAAATTGTTCTGGCTACGCAGCAAAAACGATGAACCTTTTTCGCGATAAATACCAACGGAGAGCGGCACTGGGAACTATTCTGGTACACCTCTTAGTCGTATTTCTTTTTTATTCTTTTGGTTTGAAATATATGGATCCAAAGATTGAAGAAGGGATTGCTATTGAGTTTGGATATGTAGAAGAGGGAATGGGTGATGAAATTACGCAATCGGAAGAAATTCAGACGGAAGTATTAGAGCAAGTTCAGGATGTTGAAGT
>JANXFM010000100.1 GCA_024959975.1 Flavobacteriales bacterium | reverse complement strand
ATTACAAGTACTATCTTCGTAGCTTTCTATTCCGGGACAAGAGCAAATGAGATTTCTGTCTCCGTAAGCCTGATCCACTCTTCTTACAGCAGGCCAAAATTTGTTTTCTCTTACCCAGTCTAGGGGGTAAGCAGCATGATGACGTGAGTATCCGAACATCCACTCGTCGCTTGTGCATTGCTTCAGCGTATGTGGAGCATTTTTGAGGGTGTTATCCTCAGAGTCAAATTCACCTGTGATCACATTTTCAATTTCTTCTCTAATACTTATCATTGCTTCGCAGAAACGATCAATTTCTTCTTTACTCTCACTTTCTGTAGGTTCGATCATTAAAGTTCCCGCTACCGGAAATGAAACGGTTGGTGCATGATAGCCGTAGTCCATTAAGCGTTTAGCTATGTCCGTAACATCAATGCCACTGGCAGCTTTTAGATCACGACATTCCAGTATCATTTCGTGAGCAACGCGGTTGTTTTTACCGGTATAAAGAATTTTATAATGCTTTTCCAATACTGCTTTCATGTAGTTAGCATTAAGAATAGCGTACCTTGTAGATTCTGTTAAACCTTCAGTGCCCAGCATTTTTATGTATGCGTAAGAGATTAAAAGAACCAAAGCAGAACCCCACGGAGCAGCAGAAACAGCCGATATACTGTTTTTACCTCCACACGCTATTACCGGGTGACCCGGGAGGAATTCAACCAATTGTTCGGCTACACCAATAGGTCCAACACCCGGACCTCCACCTCCATGAGGAATGGCAAAAGTTTTGTGTAGGTTAAGATGGCATACATCGGCTCCAATTTCACCAGGAGATGTCAGGCCTACTTGAGCATTCATGTTTGCACCATCCATGTATACTTGTCCACCATATTTGTGGATGATGGATGTGATTTCTTTTACTGAAGCTTCAAACACGCCATGTGTAGACGGGTAGGTGATCATTAATGCTGAAAGTTCATTCGCGTGCTTTTCAGCTTTTTCTCTTAGATCATCAATGTCAATATTTCCCATTTGATCACATTTCACAACAACAACCTTCATTCCTGCCATAACAGCAGAAGCAGGGTTTGTTCCGTGTGCAGAAGAAGGGATTAGCGTTATATTTCTTTGGTGATCACCTCTTGATCTGTGATATTCACGGATAACCATTAGGCCTGCATATTCACCCTGAGCTCCGGAGTTAGGTTGTAAAGACATGCCTGCAAAACCGGTAATCTCACAAAGGTCTATTTCCAGTTGTTTAAAGATCTCTAGATAACCTTCTGACTGATCTTCAGGAATAAAGGGGTGTAGCGAACTAAAATTACTTTCATTTAGAGGTAGCATTTCACTTGCTGCATTTAGTTTCATGGTGCATGAACCTAATGCGATCATGGAATGATTTAGAGATAAGTCCTTGCGTTCAAGTTTTTTGATGTAGCGCATCATCTCTGTTTCCGAATGATAAGAGTTGAAGACTTTATGCGTCATAAAGTCAGTCTTTCTTTTTAGTGATTCAGAAATTGTACCTGAATTGTAAACTTCAGTTATTCTGTTAAAGTCGATCCCTTTTGCTGCGGCAAGTACGGCAAGGATGTCATTCAGATCATCGATGGTGGTTGTTTCATTTAGACTGATACTAATGGTATGCTCGTCTATGTACAGGAAGTTAATATGTGCTTCGAGTGCAATTTTATTTACTGCATCGGCACTAATCTCTTTGAGGTCGACCTGGATGGTATCGAAATACTGCTCATTCTGTTGAATATAACCCAGATCTTTTATTGCTGAGCTTAGTGCATTTGTTTTGTTGTGAATGCGTTTTGCAATATGAGTAATCCCTTTAGGGCCGTGAAAAACAGCATACATACCTGCCATTACAGCTAATAATACTTGAGCAGTACATATATTAGAAGTTGCTTTTTCTCTTTTAATATGTTGTTCACGTGTTTGAAGTGCCATTCTCAGCGCCGGGTTATCATCTTCATCTTTCGAAAGACCGATGATGCGTCCTGGAACATTTCTTTTGAAAGCTTCTTTTGTGGCAAAATAAGCGGCGTGAGGGCCACCATATCCCATTGGGATACCAAATCGTTGCGAAGTACCTATGACGACATCAGCACCCCAGGAACCGGGAGATTCTAATAGTGCTAAGGATAGTAGATCTGCGGCAACAGCAACGCCAGCTTCTACTTCGTGTGCTTTATCGGTAAAGTTTTTGTAGTCGTAAATCTCACCAGTGGCTGTTGGGTATTGAAGCAAGGCTCCAAAGATTTTTTCATTAAACTCAAATTCGCGATGATCGCCAATAATAAGCTCAATCCCTAAAGGTTCGGAACGCGTTTCTAAAAGGCTTATGGTTTGAGGTAAACAATCTTCTGAAATGAAAAATTGATTTGCATTGGCCTTTTTCTTAGCACGAGGTCTGCTGTTGTACAACAGCATCATTGCTTCTGAAGCAGCTGTGGCTTCATCTAGAAGAGAGGCATTGGCAATTTCCATCCCTGTAAGGTCGATAACCATGGTTTGGAAATTTAAAAGAGCTTCAAGTCTTCCTTGAGAAATTTCTGCCTGGTAAGGCGTGTAAGCAGTATACCAACCCGGGTTTTCTAAAATATTTCTTTGGATAACACTAGGGAGTACTGCATTGTTATACCCTAAGCCAATATAGGTTTTGTATTGTTTATTTTTTTGAGCAAGTTCTTTAATATGAGCAAGGAATTCTTGTTCACTTAAGGCTTTTCCCAAATCTAAATCTTCTTTCAGCCTAATCGCTGACGGGATGGTTTGTTCAATTAATTCGTCAATAGAATTTAGGCCCATTGTGGCCAACATATTACTTACATCTTCCTTTCTAGGACCGATGTGGCGAAGTAAGAATGAGTTTGTATTCATTTCTTATATTAAAAGTAGGTTTTTATTAGAGCAAAATTACGAAATTATCAATTCTGAGATCTATTTAGTAGAATGAAAAATATAAGTATTTTTATGTCGTATGAGATTTGTCTTAAAGATTTTAGATTTTTTGGTTGCCAGCAATATTTATGTGTCGCTTGGAGTCTGCGCTCTTACGTGGTTAAGTCTTGAATTTCGACAAATAGAAAATAGTAAATTACTAGGGTTCGTTTTTTTCTCAACTCTTTTTGCTTACAATTTTATGCGCCTGGCTCGCGTGCATCCGATGTTATTAGAGGGAGAGTCTGTGAGGCATCAGAGTATTTTTAAGTTAAGAGCATTTTTGTGGGGCTTGTGTATTGCTTCATGTCTAATGGCTTTTTACTTTTTTATGGCAATCTATACGTATGTATTTTTCCCCCTTATTGTTATGGCTATTGTTTCTATGGCCTATGGTTTACCCATTTACAAAAAACCAACAGGATGGTTGAGGTTGCGGGATGTGCCGGGCTTAAAGATATTTTTAATAGCTATTACCTGGGCATTTGTGACCGATGGATTACCCGCTTTGATAAATGGTCAAAAACTCGAATTTTTTCCACTTTTAGAACGCTTTTTATTCGTTTTCGCCATTACCATTCCTTTTGATATTCGCGATTTGCGTTTTGATGAAGTTAATTTGGCAACCATCCCTCAGTATTTTGGGGTAAGGAAAGCGAGGTGGATAGGGATTAGCGCCTTGTTTATAGCAGAATTGATACTAGCTTATCGATTCTTTTTTGAAGGTGATGTTAATTTGTGGGGCGCTGTTGCCATTTATTTAACCTATGAATTTTCAACTTTCCTTGTCTATAAGAGTCATCCGAACTTACAAGAACGTTTTGTGACCTTGGGAGTAGAAGGAATGTCGATACTTATGGGTGTTTTATTTTTCTTTTCCCAAATGATGTAACGTGACTTAATTGTTTTTATCTCAAATCGATAATGTCAAAGTCGGGGAAATCAGATTCTTTAAAAATAAAGGCGGAATCTTCAATGATGCTGGGAGAGAACTTATTAATTACATATTCTGATTCCGTTGTGTTTTTCCCGAATTGTTTTAGGTTTTTGATCTGTTTTAATTGCGTGTCTATCAAAAGATGAATTTTGATGTAATCAACATCATCAGGATTTTCAGGAAGTAGTTTTATGATTTGCAGGTTTCCGGTTTTTTCGCCCATCTGGCAGATGAAACCATTTTCATACATTTTCAACAGGGTGGAAGGAGTAATTGCATTTTCATCATCTATATCAATCTCGGAAATTTGAACTTCTTCGTCGTCTTCCAGGATGGTCCATATATTTTCACCATCGCTCATTTGATC
>JANXFM010000189.1 GCA_024959975.1 Flavobacteriales bacterium | reverse complement strand
GCCTTAAGGAGTTCAATAGACTGATGAATATCATTTTTATGTGCCATTTCTATCACCTGGTGGATGTGTCGCGTAGGAATTGAAACTGCTCCGGCAATAGATCCTCCGGGAGTGCTTCTTTGAATAGCCATGGTGTCGGTTCCACCTGCGGGAAGAATTTCTACCTGAGTTTTTAATTTTTTCTTCTCAGCAACTTCCTTCATGTAGCGCACCATTCGATAGTCGCAAATGGTTTGTGAGTCCATAATTTTTATGGCGGCTCCCTTTCCTAATTCTGTAATCTTTTCATGCCCTGCTGCACCCGGAACATCATAGGCGATTGTGGTATCTAAACCAAAGCCAAAATCGGGTTGAATTTGCAATGCAGAAACTTGAGCTCCACGAATTCCCACTTCCTCCTGAACCGTAAATACACCATACACATCGTAAGGGAAATTTTTAAGTTTTTTCAGGGTTTCTATTAGGATGAAAACAGAAACTCTGTTGTCAATAGATTTACAGTTGACACAATCGCCCATTTCAATTAATTCCCGTTCGCGTGTAATGGAATCGCCTACAGAGATGTATTTTTCCACTTCTTTTTTCGACATTCCCATGTCGATAAAATAATCGGTGGTTTTCGGCATCTTTGTTCGTTCCTCTGCTGTCATTACATGAATAGGTTTAGAACCCATGACACCGATCAGATCTTTTTTGCCGTGCACGATTACCCTTTGTGCAGTTAGCGTTTTAGGGTCGAAGCCACCTAAAGTGTGAAAACGCACGAAACCGTTGTCGTCAATATGGGTTACGATAAAACCGATTTCATCCATATGGGCACCGATCATCACCTTTTTATCGGATGATCTACCTCTTTTAATGGCAATGACGTTCCCGAGATTGTCTATGCGATATTCATCAACAAGATCTTTAATTTCACGGATTACCAGTTCGCGAACTCTCTGTTCGAATCCCGGGGCTCCGGCAATTTCACATACAGAGGTTAAAAGAGGAATGTTGATCTTTTTCATTTATTATTCGATGCGGCTTAATTTTAACATATTGGTCATCCCTTTTTCGGTGATTGGCATGCTGGCAATGTTAACAACCATATCTCCTTCTTGAACGACTCCTTTTTCTTTGATGATACTTTTAATATCGGAAATTGTATCATCGGTACTAACAAATTCATTGTAGTAGTATCCCTGTACACCCCAAAGTAAGCTGAGTGTGTTCATAATTTTACGATTATTCGTAAAAATACAGATTTTACTCGGTGGTCTAAAACTAGCAATTTTAAAAGCATTGTATCCTGAATGAGTCATGGTCATTACGGCTTTTGCATCTACTTGTTCCGCAATTTTACAGGCGTTAAAGCAAATCGTATCCGAAATATAACGACCATTTTTCTTTTCTACCGGTGGAAATTCTTCCATTTCAAGGTCGACGTGATTTTCTTGATTTTTCACGACCTTACTCATTGCTTTTATAACCTGAACAGGGTATGTTCCTACAGAAGTTTCTCCACTCAGCATGACACCATCTACGCGATCGTGTACGGCATTGGCAACATCGTTTACATCAGCTCTACTTGGACTTAAACTATCCATCATCGACTCCATCATTTGGGTTGCAATAATGACCGGAGTTGAATATTTGATGCATTTACGTGTAATCATTTTTTGAAGATTAGGCACGCGTTCCATAGGAACTTCTACACCCAGATCTCCCCGGGCAACCATAATTGCATCCGTTTGCTTTATAATTGCGTCAATTTGTTGAATGGCCTCGGGCTTTTCAATTTTCGCAACGATTTTAGCCGGAGATTCTTTATCATTAATAATCTTTTGTAGTTCTTTTAAGTCATCTACAGACCTTACAAAAGACAATCCAATCCACTCGATTCCAACGGATAAAGCAAATTCCAGATCAGCAAGATCTTTAGGCGTAAGACAAGGTAATGATATTTTAGTGTTCGGAAGGTTTACTCCTTTTTTCGATTTCAGATCTCCTCCCTGAATGACTTTTGCCTTAACTTCATTTTCTTTGTTAGATGATTCGGCACGCAGGATAAGTTTACCATCATCGAGCATAATTTTATCACCCACTTTAACATCTTTTGGGAAATCCGGATAAGTGATGTATACTTTTGACACATCTCCTATACACTCTTCTGTGGTGATGGTAATTTTTTCTCCTTTTTTTAAGGTCTGATCTTCTTTAACTACTCCGATACGCAATTTAGGCCCTTGAAGGTCACCTAAGATGGCAACATTCCGATTTTCTTCTTCATTGAGCTCTTGCACCCAATTATATATTTGTTCGGCTTGTTCGTGGTTACTATGCGAAAAATTGATTCGTGCTACGTTAAGTCCTGCGGCAAACATTTTTCTCAAAACGGCTTTGTCGTATGAGGAAGGGCCAATGGTTGCAATAATTTTGGTTTTGTTCATCTGATAATTAAGTTTTCTTTCGATCGAAGTTTTGTAATGTCTATTTCGTAAGCACTAACCACACGATTGAGTTGTGTTATATTTTTGAGAAGATGTTGTTTTGAGTCTTCGTTAAATATGCCGTGTACTTGAAGGTAATAGTCTGTTTTAGAGTTTTCAGGGATTAAATACTTGATTTTTTTGTTATTTTGAATAAATCCGTCAAAAATGGTTCCCTGATCCTGACTTTCGTCAGCACATACGATTTGACATTTGTTTGTCAACAGATACCACTGGTTTTGATATTGTTCATCCCAATATTCATAAAGAGAAAAGTAGGCTTTTTCAATACCATCATCAAAATTCATTGCGATATCAAGTTCGCTTCTACTTAGTGAAGCGTTGAGTTCTTTGTTGAGTTTATAGGATAAATGATAGTCTTTTAAAGGACTACATATGCCTATTAAAAGGAAGTTGTAGTCGTACTCAAAATCTATGCTAAAACTTTTTTTTGTCATCTCTAAGCATCCCAAATGGAAACGGGGATAAATATAGCCAAAAAATCAATCGGAAATCGATTAGAGATCAAGAGTTTCACAAGCAATTTTTGCAGCAGCTTCTTCGGCTTTTTTCTTGGAGCTTGCCTGAGCGGTCGCAACACTTTCTTCCGTAAGAAAAAGTGCAATTTCAAAGCTTTTTTTATGCGATTCTCCGGTCTCGCCTAACAGTTTAAAATAGTAGCTTTTGTTGTGTTTTTGAGCCCAGTGAATAAAGTGTTTTTTATAGCTGCTAATTTCTTTTTCGAGGGTTTTTAGCGAGAAATGTGGTTTTATTATTTTCTTGACAATAAATGCTTTGCAAAATGTATAACCCTTGTCGAGATAAATGGCAGCAATGAGAGCTTCGAAAGCATTTCCATAGATGGAAACTGGAGTTTTAACACCTAAATTTGTTTGTACGAAGGTGTCTATTCCAAATTTTTTTGCCAGTTGATTTAGGGTTTTTCTACTGACTATTTTTGAGCGAATGTCTGTGAGAACACCCTCGTCTTTGTCCGGAAGTTTGTGAAATAAATATTCTGTAATTACAGAATTCAGGATAGAATCGCCTAAAAATTCCAGTCGTTCGTTGTTTCCATAAGCCGGAGTATCAATAGAACTATGACATAAAGCCTGATGGTATAATTTTACATTTTTGGGCACAAATCCTAAAATAGGATAAAGCCTTTTAGCTAAAGGATCAGAAGAAGTTGATAAAAGCTTACCAAGCCAATTCATCATTAAGCTTCAAATGCTTTTAAAATAATAGAAGCATTATGCCCCCCAAAGCCGAAAGTATTACTCATAATGGCATTTACTTCTCTTTTCTCAGCTTTGTTAAGAGTGAAGTTCAATTTAGGGTCCAATTCCTCATCAAAATTTTCATTATTGATGGTAGGAGGAATGATGTTCTTTTGAAGCGCTAGAATAGACGCAATAGCTTCTATTGCACCGGCGGCACCTAATAGGTGTCCGGTCATTGATTTAGTAGAGCTAATGTTCAAATTAAAGGCATGCTTGCCATAAACTTCCTTAATTGCTTTTGATTCAGAAATATCCCCAAGTGGCGTTGAAGTTCCATGGACATTGATGTAGTCAATATCTTCAGGTTTCATGTGCGCATCTTCTAATGCATTTTGCATCACTTTGATGGCCCCGAGTCCTTCAGGATGTGGAGCGGTAATGTGGTGTGCGTCTGCAGATAGTCCTCCACCCATTACTTCAGCATAAATTTTAGCACCTCTTTTTACAGCGTGTTCGTATTCTTCCAGGATTAAAGTTCCTGCACCTTCACCTAACACAAAACCATCGCGGTCTTTGTCAAAAGGTCTGGAAGCTTTTGCAGGATCATCATTACGAGTAGAAAGGGCTTTAAGTGCATTAAACCCTCCTATGCCTGCTTCATTTACCGCCGCTTCAGAACCACCACTAATAATAACATCTGCTTTCCCTAAGCGAATGTAGTTAAAGGCATCTATGAGGGCATTTGAAGAAGAGGCACAAGCTGATACTGTAGTGAAATTGGGACCACGAAAACCATATTTAATAGAAATCATTCCGGCAGCAATGTCAGAAATCATTTTTGGAATAAAGAATGGGTTAAAACGTGGAGTTCCTTCACCAGTGGCAAAAGAGGAAATTTCGTCGTAGAAAGTTTTGATCCCTCCAATTCCAGAACCCCAAATCACACCCGCACGATCTGGATCTAGTGTGTCTAGGTTAAGTTTGGAATCTTCCATGGCCTCTGCAGTAGCGACCATTGCATACTGAGTGTATGGATCTTGTTTACGAGCTTCCTTACGATCTATAAAATCGGTAGGATTGAAGTCTTTGACTTCACAAGCGAATTGAGTTTTAAATTTGGATGCGTCGAAACGTGTAATAGGTGCAGCCCCACTTGTTCCATTCAATAGGTTGCTCCAATAATCTGAAACATTATTACCTATTGGGGTTAGAGCTCCTAAACCAGTTACAACAACTCTTTTCAGTTGCATATTGTCAAAAATTAGATTATGCTTTTTCGATGTACTCGATCGCTGAACCTACAGTCGCGATTGATTCTGCTTGATCATCCGGAATTTGAATATCGAATTCCTTTTCGAATTCCATAATTAATTCTACAGTATCCAATGAATCTGCGCCTAAGTCATTTGTGAAGCTTGCTTCGTTGGTTACTTCGCTTTCATCTACGCCTAGTTTGTCAACTATGATGGCTTTTACTTTAGATGCTACGTCAGACATGATTTTCTTATTTTGGTTAATAATTCGATGCAAAGAAAAATATAAACTTAAAAATAGCCAAATTTTTTGTACCATGAAATTTGGTTTGTCTCATAATCGTTGTTCGTGAAATCTTAGTTACTTTTGCTTTATGACAAGAATTGCAATTTTTGCTTCAGGTTCAGGTTCAAACGCTGAAAATATTATTCTCCATTTTCGTGAGAATAAGGGCGTTGAGGTGGCTTTGGTGCTCTCAAATAAATCGGATGCCTTTGTTTTAGAAAGGGCTGAAAAATATTCGATACCGACATTGGTTTTTACACATGACGAGTTAAAGAATAGCTCAAAAGTTGTTGATGCCCTAAAAGAATGCAATGCAAGCATTGTAGTTTTAGCTGGATTTTTGCTTAAAATCCCGGAATACATGATTCGAAGTTATCCCAATGCAATTGTAAATATTCATCCGGCTCTTTTACCCAAGTATGGAGGGAAGGGAATGTATGGGATGAACGTGCATAGAGCTGTTGTGGAAAACAAGGAGCGAAAATCAGGGATTACCATTCATTATGTAAATGAATATTATGATGCGGGTGCTATCATATTTCAAGCAACTTGCGATATAGATGTAGATGATAGTCCGGAAGTCGTTCAGAAAAAAGTTCAGGAACTGGAAGCGATCCATTTCCCCAAAATCATTGAATCCATCATCTAGTGACGATTTATATATATACCGACGGGGCAGCAAGTGGAAATCCGGGACCCGGGGGCTATGGCATTGTGATGATTTCGGGTAAACACCGCAGGGAGTTGGCGCAAGGGTATCGGTTGACCACCAATAATCGAATGGAGTTACTTGCAGTGATTGTAGCTTTAGAGCAGATCAAAAGTGAAGGAGCTGAAGTGTTGGTCACATCAGACTCTAAATATGTGGTTGATTCTGTTGAGAAAGGTTGGGTCTTTAATTGGGTAAAAAAGGCATTTAAAGGCAAAAAGAACCCCGACCTGTGGAAGCGTTTTCTTATAGTTTACAGAAAACATAAGGTTAGATTTGAATGGGTGAAGGGACACAATAACCATTCTGAAAACGAAAGGTGTGATGCTTTGGCAGTGAATGCCTCTAAAAAAGAGAATCTACCCTTTGACATGGGTTACGAAGAATCCATTAAGGGAGATAAGGGCTTGTTTTAGAATTTATCATTTATTCTGTTTTACTTCTGAATAGCTATTTTGTATTCATAGTCGTTATGTATGTATTCCAGAATTTGTTCTGAAAGTACTTTTACCTGATATCCTTGCCCGGCTTTCATCATACCAATTCCATCATATTCATATTCCGGAAGATAGGCCATCCCTGAATTGTTTTTAACAATGACCAGGTCGTTTATTTCTGCAAATACCTCGATGGCAGGTGCTGGTTCTGTGCGTAAGTAAGCAATCATGTTCCAACCACTTGTCAGAGTAATCGGGTGGTCTTCCGGTGTCAGGTAATCTCCTTCGAAGAGAAGGGTGTTATTTGCAGTCATCTTTGCCTGATATCCTTGTCCCGGAATCATTGCACCAATCCCATCAAAATCCCATTCAGGTAAATAAGCATTACCCATATTATTTTTAACAATTACAACATCTTGTATGTAAGGTGAGAATACATCTTGTACGTTCATATTCTCATTGTACATATAAGTAGAGAACATGTTCCAGCCTGTATTTAATTCTACTTCCTGCTCGCTAATTAAAGGCACAGCAATGAGTGAAGTTATTACTGAAATTCCGTTGGGAACAAAGAAAGCCTGGTCTTCTGCCTCAAAAGTTGCTTCAGCCTCAATAATTAGATTCTCTGAGGCATCCCAAATTATCCATTGGAAGGCCTCACCGGTAGCAAAACCATCCTGGAAATCGGTTGTTAAGTCATCGCCCTGTGCAGGGATTATGGTTGTAGAACCTTCCCATATCGTATGCCCGGCACAAATTAATTCATCATTTACTTCAAAGAATGCTCCGATCCAGTCGCCACTATCTATAGGTGTTCCAAACAAGTCAGTAAGCATATCTTCCTGTAAAATAAGGGTGTGGTTGGTTCCTGTTATGGTGAAGTCCCAATCGGGTTCATTGTTGTTGTATTCACAAGAGCCATCATCCCAGTGGGCATATTCATTGTAGTTAACAGCATCAGGGTCGGTACAACCACCACATGCCATTTCAGTACACATCCAAAAGCCTTCTGCGTAGGGGTTAAAGCCCGGAGTACA
>JANXFM010000113.1 GCA_024959975.1 Flavobacteriales bacterium | reverse complement strand
CTTCTTGTTCAGCTCCTACAACCACTCGGTCGGGTTTCATGAAATCTTCAACGGCAGCCCCTTCTTTTAAAAATTCAGGATTTGAAACTACGTGGACATTTATTTTTTTATCTCTACGTTTTAATTCTTGTTGGATGGTTGCTTTTACTTTGTCTGCCGTCCCTACGGGAACTGTAGATTTGTCAACCACCACCATAGAATTATTCATTTCCTGTCCTATTTCTGCAGCTACACCTAAAACGTATTTTAGATCTGCAGATCCGTCTTCACCCATGGGTGTTCCTACGGCTATAAAGGTAATCTCTGCATTTTGTATTCCTTCTTTTAAGGATGTTGTAAAATTCAGGTTTCCCTTTTTATAGTTACGAACGACCATATCTTCCAGGCCTGGTTCATAAATTGGGATGATGCCGTTTTTTAGGTTTTTAATTTTTTGTTGGTCTATGTCGATACAGGTAACCTGGTTGCCCATTTCTGCAAAGCAGGCTCCGGTTACCAATCCTACATATCCTGTTCCGATGATTACTAATTTCATTATTTCAACTTTAAAAGACTTTGTGATTTTATATGTAAACTACTCATCGCTCCAAAGCACCAATGCCTCTTTAATGTTCTTGCTGTCCTGATATGTGAGGTATTTAATTTTTTTACCGATTAAACGTTCCGTTTTTTCAATCAGTTCTAGTAGATAGTGTTTATTGAGATTTGTTCCGACAATACATAAGTCGATTACATCAGACTCTTTTCCCTTCGCCCAATCGCCGGTGAGGTAGACTTTTTTCACTGCACCAAGTTGTTTTACAACATCTTCTATAATCCGGTCGAGACCTACGTATTTGTGTACGATGTTTTGTATGTCTGTAAAGAGTGGATGTTTTTTGTTCGCACAGAAATATTTTTTATTTCCATCATACTCGGAACAAAGCATGCCGGCCCCTTCCAGCTTGTTCAATTCTATGCGCACCGCGTTGGTAGACTCACCAAATTCCTGGGCAAGTCCACGTAAATAGGCTTTGTTATTCGCATTCAAAAAGAATTTGAGTAACAGCCTAATCCTTGTCTTGGATGAAATTAATACGTTTAGGATTGTGTTTGTTTTAAGAGGGCCCTACTACAGGTGAATAATTAATTACCTGTTCTTCCGGTATTTGTGTCGTTTTTACACGGCTTCGCCCTTGTCACTCCCATGGTCTGGTTTTGAGTAACGGATTATGATATAAACTAAATTATTAAATCGAGTAGTTTTTTTACTCTATAATGAGTGCTAATTTACATGTAATTTAAAGAAAAACAAGGCCTGTACTTAAATTTGAGTGATATCACCCAGATATCAAGTTCTGTTACCTAAAAATAAAATTTTGGTTAATTGGCCTGTCTGTAAAGGTGTTTAATCGGGGAATTTTGCTGAGAACTTTGCTGCAGCAAAGAAAGAAGGGAGGTCAATAATATATTAAATAAAGCCTAAAAGGGTGTGTATTTTAATGTACTAAAAACCAATTATTTAATAAATTTTCTCTATTGTATTTGAGGGATTCTTTTGTTTTCCAATCAATGACTTTAAATCCTGCAGATTCACAAATAGCTTGTCCGGCAGCTGTATCCCATTCCATCGTGGGAGCAAAGCGTGGATAGCAATCTGCTTCACCTTCAGCGAGCATACATAATTTTAAAGAGCTGCCTTTAGATATCATGTTGATGTCGCCATGTTTTTTTTTCATTTCTTCCACATAAGCTTTTGTTTCCTCAGATAAGTGAGATCGGCTTGCTACGATGGTAAAGGGACGATCTTCTTGTTTTATGGGCAAAGATGAAGCAGACGACAGAACATCTTGCAGGTCAAAGTTATTGAGGTCAATATTGGATTTAAAGGCACCTATTCCGGTTTCAGAAAAATACAAATCCCCCAAAACCGGCGCAAAAATCACACCCAAAACAGGAACTTGATTTTCTATAAGTGCAATGTTTACCGTAAACTCTCCGTTGCGCTTGATAAATTCTTTAGTGCCGTCTATGGGGTCTACAATCCATAATTGACCCCAGTTTTTACGTGTTTCATAGGGGATGCTTTTGCCCTCTTCTGAAAGTACGGGAATCCGGCTTTGCTCCAGGAAGGTGGTAATAATCTTATGTGCCGCCTTGTCTGCTTTTGTTAAGGGAGAGTTATCTCCTTTGATCTCTATCTCAAAATCACCGGATCGGTAAATGTTAAGGATTTCTTTACCTGCCTCTACGGCTGCTTTAACGGCCAGGCTTGTATTTGTTGAGATCACTGTTGTTAATTCTTGTTGATGATCATACCCGCACCAATGGTTTCATTTGTTTGCTCATCGATTAAAATGATACTACCGGTAAAGCGGTTTCGGTTGTATGGATCAACAAACAGAGGTTTGGATGCTCGGATCGATATCCGGGCAATATCATTCATCTCCAATTTATCGACATCTTCGATGCGGTGAAGGGTGTTTATGTCTATTTTGTATTTAATGTCCTTAACCATGGAAATACATTCGTTGGTCGTGTGTTTTACAAACACTTTGGTTCTGCTTTGCAGCGGTTTTTCACTCATCCAGGTTACCAAAGCTTCAATGTCCTGAGTAATTTCCGGAGTGTTATTTTCACGAACGATCATATCGCCACGACTGATGTCAATTTCATCGTTTAGCCTCATGGTAACAGACATGGGCGAAAAAGCTTCTTCAATTTTTTCACCATTAAGTTCTATAGATTTAATCGTGGATGAAAAGCCTGAAGGCAATATTTTAACTTTGTCGCCTGCCTTAAACACACCACCATCTATACGACCTGCGTAGCCTCTAAAATCTTGATATTCCAAAGTATGAGGACGAATAACGGACTGTACCGGGAAACGGCAATCTACGTGATTGTAATCGCTTGAAATGTGAACGTGTTCGAGTAGATACATTAAGGTACTTCCCTCATACCAGTCCATGTTTTCGGAGCGATTAACCACATTGTCTCCGACAAGTGCAGAAATTGGGATAAACTGTACATCCTTAATGTCTAATTTGGAAGAGAATTCTTCAAATTCTTGTACGATATTATCGTAAACTTCTTGCTTGTAGTCTACTAGGTCCATTTTATTGACACAGACTATGGCATGAGGAATTTGAAGTAAAGAGGCAATAAATGCATGTCGGTGCGTTTGCTCTAAAATACCTTTTCTTGCATCAATCAATATAATGGCCAAATTAGCTGTAGATGCACCGGTTACCATATTTCTGGTGTACTGAATGTGTCCCGGGGTATCAGCAATGATAAACTTACGCTTAGGTGTGGCAAAATAACGGTAGGCCACATCAATCGTAATTCCTTGTTCTCGTTCGGACTTTAATCCATCGGTAATCAAGGATAGATCTACGTAGTCAAATCCTTTATTTTGACTTGATTGCTCTACGGCATCCAGTTGATCTTGAAAAATAGATTTACTATCGTATAATAAGCGACCGATCAGGGTGCTTTTTCCGTCATCGACACTGCCGGCAGTGGTAAATCGGAGTAATTGTGTGTTTTGAACTTCCATGGTAATGAGTTTTGTAGTATTTTAAAGAATCCTAGAAATAACCGGCTTTTTTACGATCTTCCATAGCTGTCTCGCCTCGTTTATCATCAGCGCGAGTGCCTCGTTCTGTTGTTCTTGTTGTTGCGATTTCTTCGATGATTTTTTCCAGGGTATCTGCATCTGAATAAACGGCACCTGTAATAGGCATATCACCACAGGTTCTGTACCGTACTGTTTTTTCAACCACTTCTTCGTTTTCTTTCAGGGTGATGTATTTAGACTTGGCCAAAATAACACCGTCTCTGATAACACATTCACGTTTGTGAGAAAAATAGAGTGAAGGTAAGGCAATATTTTCCAGTTTAATGTATTCCCAAACATCCATCTCTGTCCAGTTTGAGATCGGGAATATTCTGAAGTGCTCGCCGTTATGTTTTCTAGCATTGAAAAGATTCCATAATTCCGGTCGTTGATTTTTAGGATCCCATTGACCAAATTCATCGCGATGTGAAAAGAAACGTTCTTTTGCTCTGGCTTTTTCTTCATCACGACGCGCGCCACCAAGGGCAGCATCAGTTTTATGTTCTTCCAGAGTGTCTAGAAGTGAAACGATTTGTAATGAGTTTCTTGAGGCGTTTACACCTGTTTCTTCTTTTACCCGACCTTTATCTATGGCTTCCTGAACTGAACCAACAATTAATTTAACGCCCAGTTCTTTCACCAAATTATCTCTAAATTCAAGAGCTTCAGGGAAATTGTGCCCTGTATCTATATGAATTAAAGGGAAAGGAATTCGGGCAGGATAAAATGCTTTTTTAGCCAAATGTGTCATCAAAATGGAGTCTTTTCCTCCCGAAAATAATAGAGCAGGGTTTTCAAATTGTGCGGCCACCTCTCTAATGACAAAGATCGCTTCTGATTCAAGCTCTCTTAAGTGGTTGATCGTATAATTACTCATGTTGATGGTTTAGTTTTGGATATAAAAAGTTGATAATTTGTTCTGTGGCTTCATCTACGTTTAGCTCTTCAGTTTTCACCTCAATTTCGGGGTGTGAAGGAGCTTCATACGGGGCAGATATGCCCGTCATGTTTTTAATTTCACCTGTTCTGGCTTTTTTGTAAAGACCTTTTACATCTCTGCGTTCACATTCCTCTACGGAGGTGTTGATGTAAATTTCGATCATATTTTCTGAGCCTACAATATTTCGGATGTTCTCACGATCTTTTCGATAGGGAGAGACAAAAGCAGCTAAAACTACCAGACCGGCATCAATCATTAAGTTTGCTGTTTCTGCAATACGCCTGATGTTTTCTGTGCGATCTTCGGGGCTAAATGACAGGTCGTTATTTAAACCTTTGCGAACGTTATCGCCGTCAAGGGCATACGTATGAATACCCTTTTCATGCAGTATTTGTTCAACACGATTGGCGATGGTTGATTTACCTGACCCGGAAAGCCCCGTAAACCAAAGCAGCACAGACTGGTGCTTTTTAAGTTTACTTTGGGAGATTTTATCTACAGTATAGCTGTGCTTAACGATGTTTTTTTCCATAGATCATTTTTTTAAGAAGTATTCTAAGCCCTCCTAAAGGTAATACAAGCCACAGACGTTCATGTATGTAGTATAATAGTGTCTTCGTAAAAACCTCAACGCCGGCGATATAAAGTGCGGTGTTGTCAGAAGTGTCTAGTATAGCTCCTGCAATAAGGAATGTCATGACGGTTGCAACGACTCTCCATGAAATGGTTTTCTGGATGGTTCTGTTTACGCCAAAACGATTCTTAAATTTAATGTTTACCCAGATTCTTTCATGAACAAAATAGACAACAAACTTTAATAAAAACTCTATAAAACCAATTGCCAGAGCATCTTCAAGACTGCATTTACCTGACAAACAGGTGATGAGCAATACAATTAAAATGGTATCTGCAATGGCTATAATTCGCCAGGAAAAACTTTTGACAAGACTTCTTAGCTTAGACTCGTCTTTATATTCCTTTTGTTGATCTTTCATGTTTTTACTTTCAAGGGGCTCCTACTAAAATAACCAACAGGTACACTTAATCTTAGTAGGGTGTAAACACGGCTTCGCCCCAGTCACTCCCAATTATTTGGTGTTAAGCAACGGATTGAAGTATCGTAAGTTTTTAAATCGAGTAAATCGATTACTCGATTGAGCGTGCTAATTTAAGTGTAATTTGAGAAATAACAAGGCGTAGAAGTGAATTTAAGTGGATTAAGTGTATGAATGGAAAGATTATATTTTATAAAATGATTTGATTAAAAATCAGATTCTATTTAATTTTTAATAAGCAGGGTTATTTTGAAGCTTATATTTTAGTCATTTTCCATATATTTGTAATCATCTTATTAACTAAAATATTAAAAAAATGTCATTTAAATTGCCTGACTTACCTTATGCTCACGATGCATTAGAGCCACATATTGACAGCCGCACGATGGAAATTCACCATGGAAAACACCATGCGGGATACACCAGCAAATTAAATGCAGCTGTAGAAGGAACAGAATTAGAAGGAAAATCTATTGAAGAGATCTTAACTTCAGGAACGCTTTCGGCAGGGGTTCGTAATAACGGAGGAGGTTTTTATAATCACTGTATGTTTTGGGAAGTTATGTCGCCAAATGGGGGTGGAACGCCTTCAGGTGATCTTGCTGCTGCCATAGACCGTGATTTCGGTTCTTTAGACGCTTTTAAAGAAGCATTTTCTAATGCTGCCGCAACTCGTTTTGGTTCCGGTTGGGCTTGGTTGTGTGTTAAAGGAGGTAAATTAGAAGTTTGCTCTACTGCTAACCAGGATAACCCTATTATGAAAGGTGTAGGTTGTAGTGGAACTCCTATTATGGGAATTGATGTTTGGGAACATGCTTATTACTTAAATTACCAAAATCGCAGACCGGATTACATTAATGCCTTTTTTAATGTGGTAAATTGGGAAAAAGTCGCTGAGAATTTTGCTGCTGCAAAGTAAGAAGTGAAATTGAATATATTAAAAGGCCGCCCAATTGGGTGGCCTTTTTTGTTCTAATAATTGACAATATTATTGAGTAAGTAAAAATTGAATTCTTATAGGTTTAATTTTAAGCTCAATTCATCCAATTGAATGTTGTCAATTTTTGCCGGGGCATCGATCATTACATCTCTACCTGAATTGTTTTTAGGGAAGGCAATGAAATCACGAATAGATTCTGCTCCGCCCATTAAAGCACAAAGACGATCTAAACCAAAGGCTAGTCCACCGTGCGGAGGGGCACCATATTCGAAAGCGTTCATTAAGAAACCAAACTGTTCTTGCGCTTCTTCGTCGGTGAATCCTAAGTGTTGGAACATTAGTTTTTGAAGGTCTCTATCGTGAATACGAATTGAACCACCACCAATTTCAGAACCGTTTAATACCATATCGTAAGCGTTGGCTTTCACTTCGCCAGGAGCTGTATCAAGCTTGTTGATGTCTTCGGGTTTAGGTGAAGTAAACGGGTGGTGCATGGCGTGGTAGCGCTTTGTTTCTTCATCCCATTCTAAAAGCGGGAAGTCGATAACCCATAGTGGAGCAAATACTTTTGGATCTCTCAATCCTAGTTGTTCACCCATTTCCAAACGCAATTCGCTCATTTGCTTTCGAACTTCATTTGCAGTTCCACTCAATACCAGGATCAAGTCGCCTACTTCGGCATCGGTTGCTTTAGCCCATTCCGCTAAATCTTCCTGACCGAAGAATTTATCTACCGACGATTTGTAAGAACCGTCTTCATTACATTTCGCATAGATCAATCCTTTGGCTCCAATTTGAGGTCGCTTTACCCAATCAGTTAATTTATCTAATTGCTTGCGAGTGTATCCGGCACACCCTTTTGCATTTATCGCCAGGACTAATTCTGCATCATCAAATATTTTGAAACCTTTGTTTTGGGCAAGCGTATTGATGTCTTTCAACTTCATATCGAAGCGGATATCCGGCTTATCGTTACCGTAATCTCTCATGGCTTCGTCGAAAGTCATTCTTGGGAAATCTTTCAAGTCAACATTGATTACTGTTTTCAGTAAGTGACGTGTTAGATTTTCAAAAGTGTTCAAAATATCTTCTTGTTCCACGAAAGACATCTCGCAGTCTATTTGAGTAAACTCCGGCTGGCGATCAGCTCTAAGATCCTCATCGCGGAAACATTTTACGATCTGGAAGTATTTGTCGAAACCGGAAACCATTAACAATTGCTTGAAAGTTTGTGGCGACTGTGGCAGGGCGTAAAATTGCCCTTCATTCATTCTACTCGGCACCACAAAATCACGAGCTCCTTCAGG
>JANXFM010000179.1 GCA_024959975.1 Flavobacteriales bacterium | reverse complement strand
TGAGCAAGCCTAAAAATGCAAAAGCCATCGCCTCTTTACTTTCAATCAAAGCCCGATTAGCCTTCACCCATACACTGGGGGCAAAATGATTTAATCGCTTTAGTAAAAAATCATTATAAACTCCTCCTCCCGATAGTAAAACTGATTTTAAATGATATGATTTTGCAACAGAACTCATTTGTATTGCTGCATGCTCAACAAAAGTTCTCATTTGACACTCTATAGACAAACCGGAATTCTCCAAAATAGGAAGTATACTTTCTTCCACCCATTCCCAAGCCAACGATTTTGGAAAAGATTTACCATAATAGCTGAGGTTATTCAACTGAGTCAAGATTTTGGTATTTAAATTACCACGTTCAGAAATCGCTCCTTTATCATCGTAATCAAAACCCATTTTTTCGGAAAGGAAATTCAACACAATATTTACCGGGCAAATATCAAAAGCAACCCGAATTCCTTTTTTATCAAATGAAATATTTGAAAACCCACCAAGATTTAAACAGGCATCGTAATCGGGGAAAAGTAATTTATCGACAACAGGAACTAAGGGAGCTCCCTGACCACCAAGGGCTACATCTTGGGTTCTAAAATCATAAACAATTGGTTTTCCTATGGTATCATAAATGGGTTTAGGATCTCCTATCTGTAGCGTAATCCCCTTTCCCGGCTGATGAAAAACAGTATGCCCGTGAGACGCAATTGCATCGATCTTATCGATGGGATATTCATCAATGAACCGACTGAGTTCTTGTGCCATAAACCTGCCAAAATCCAACGATAATTTCTGGAGGTCCGAATCCGATAATAAGGGTGCATTTCTCAACTGGGCTCTAAAAAAATCATCATAAGGCACCGTTTTAAAATGTAATAACTCAAAAGACCAAATCTCTTGTTTTACAAATTTACAACAGGCAATATCCAAACCATCCAAAGAGGTACCGGACATCAGTCCAATGACATAGTTCTCATCCAAAGCTTCACATCTATTTGGAAGCTAAATTGCTTAAAAAAAGTGTAATTTTGTAAGAGTTTTATTAAAAATAAATAATTTAAAAGTGATACAATGAATTTCGAATTAAGTGAAGAACATAAAATGATTCGCGACGCAGCGAGAGATTTCGCTCAAACAGAACTTTTACCGGGTGTTATTGAAAGAGATGAAAACCAAACTTTCCCACATGAACAGATCAAAAAAATGGGTGAGCTTGGATTTTTAGGAATGATGGTTGCTCCAGAATATGGTGGTGGTGGAATGGATACGGTTTCTTATGTATTAGCCATGGAGGAGCTTTCAAAAGTTGACGCATCGGCTTCTGTAGTCATGTCTGTTAACAACTCACTGGTTTGTTGGGGGCTTGAAAAATTTGGCACAGAAGAGCAAAAACAAAAATACTTAATACCTCTTGCCACAGGAGAAATTATTGGTGCTTTTTGTTTATCTGAACCTGAAGCTGGCTCCGATGCAACCATGCAAAGAACAACTGCTGTTGACATGGGAGACCACTACCTTTTAAACGGCACAAAAAACTGGATTACAAACGGAAACAATGCCTCCGTTTATTTGGTTATCGCACAAACTGATGTTGAAAAAGGTCACCGTGGAATTAATGCCCTAATTGTTGAAAAAGATATGGATGGCTTTATCGTAGGTCCTAAAGAAAACAAAATGGGTATTCGCGGTTCAGATACACACTCTTTGATGTTTACCGATGTTAAAGTTCCTAAAGAGAATCGTATCGGTGAAGATGGTTTCGGATTCAAATTTGCAATGCAAACACTTGCAGGTGGTAGAATCGGTATTGCTGCCCAAGCTTTAGGCGTTGCTTCCGGTGCTTTAGAATTAGCCCTACAATATTCTAAAGAAAGAAAATCATTTGGCAAACCCATCTGCGAACACCAGGCTATTGCCTTTAAACTTGCAGACATGGCAACTGAGATTGAAGCTGCTCGTTTATTATGTTTAAGAGCTGCCTGGCATAAAGATACAGATATGGACTTTACTGAGTCAGGAGCTATGGCTAAATTATTCTCTGCAGAAAAAGCGATGAGAATCACTACGGAAGCAGTTCAAATTCACGGTGGATACGGATTCGTTAAAGAGTACCATGTGGAGCGCATGATGCGTGATGCAAAGATTACTCAAATTTACGAGGGTACATCTGAGATTCAAAAAATCGTTATCTCCAGATCTATACTTAAATAACTTGAGTACTAGGTATTAGGTACTAGGTATTAAAAACTAAGAACTGATTTCACTCAAACCCCACTTACCAACACTTGTTAATAAAGCTATCAACAAGTCACCCACTTGTTGATAAACATACCAACACTATGTTTGAAACTAGATAATAAGTTGATTACTAACAAAAAAATACCTTAGTAAAATTGTTAATACTGAATTTCATAACCGCACAAATGCCTTAAATAATAATCAAATTCACATAACTATTAACAAAACCAGACAAATCGCTAAAATGATTTGAAAGATTTAGATAGGCAATCGGTCACTAATCACTGGTCACTAATCACTTTGCCATCTAAATAATAAAGCGTAAATTTGCGCCTCTCTTCGAGAAAGAGAATTATTAATTAACCGGGTTTCGGACCCTTAAACAATTAACTATGGCAACTAAAATTAGATTGCAACGCTTCGGTAAAAAAGGTAAACCAGTTTATCATATCGTAGCCGCCGACTCTCGCTCAAAACGTGATGGTCGTTACATCGAAAGATTAGGTCTTTACAATCCTAACACTGCTCCTGCAACAATTGATCTTAAATACGACAGAGCTCTTTACTGGGTTCAAGTTGGTGCTGTACCTACGGATACGGCCAGAACAATTTTGTCTTACACAGGTGTTATGATGAAAAAACACCTTTTAGACGGTGTTAAAAAAGGTGCTCATACTGAAGAGCAAGCTTTAGCAAAGTACGATGCATGGTTAGAAACTAAGGCTATACAAATTAGTGATGCTACCAGCGCTATCGAAAAAACTAAAGCCGATGCTGCTGCTAAAGCACTTGCTGCAGAAAAAGAAGCCAGAGCTGCTAAAGAAGCTGAAATTATTGCTAAAAATACTCCTGAGGTTGAAGAAACTGAAGAAGTTACTGCTGAAGAAGCTCCCGCTGAGGAAGCTCCTGTTGCTGAAGAAGCTCCTGCTACTGAGGCAACTGCTGAAGAAGCTCCTGTTGAAGCTGCTGCTGAAGAAGCTCCTGTTGAAGCTGTTGCTGAAGAAGCTCCTGCTGCTGAGGCAACTGCTGAAGAAGCTCCCGCTGCTGAGGCAACTGCTGAAGAAGCTCCCGCTGCTGAGGAAGCTGCAGAGTAATGAAATTGAAGGATTGCTACTTTATTGGTCACATTAGCCGTAAACACGGTTTTAAAGGAGACCTACTTATAAAGTTAGATGTTGATGATCCTTCGAGATACAAAAATTTGGAATCAGTCTTCATTGATAGAAAAGGAAGACTGGTTCCTTTTTTTATGAGCTCTTGCAAACTCACTCAAAAAGGATTCTTACACATACACTTTGAAGGGATAGACACGGAAGCAGAAGCAGACAAACTTTGCAAATGTGGACTCTATCTTCCACTCACTTTTCTTCCTCCAATGGAAGGAAACAAATTTTACTACCACGAAATTGAAGGTTTCAAAGTCATCGACAGGTCTTATGGCGAAATCGGTATCATAAAAGAAGTGGTAAATCAGGCAGTACAACCCCTTTTCGCTATCGAAAACGGCGATAAAGAAGTTCTCATTCCAATTGTAGACTCCATTATCGATGAATTGGATAGAGAAAATGAATCCCTTTACTTAACTTGCCCTGAAGGATTAATTGAAGTATATTTAGATTGAAAGTTTAAGATTCAACGATGCTCATTACACGTATTTTTGCATCACATAACTTCATCTTTACAAAGAAACAATCATGGGGAAAAAGAATAAAAAGAAAGACATTTCCGGTGTAGTGTACTCTACCAACCAAAACTACGACTATTCTTATGACGATGAACTGGAAGAAGAAACACCAGCTCCAAATGAACAGAATTTAAGAATTGTCTTAGACCGTAAAAAAGGAGGTAAAGTAGTTACAGCCATAATCGATTTTGTTGGCACAACAGAAGACCTCAAAGATTTAGGAAAACAACTTAAAACATACTGTGGAGTTGGAGGTACTGTAAAAGAAGGTGAAATTTTAATTCAAGGTGATTTTAGAGATAAAATTCTCGATCTACTGATCGAGAAAGGATACAAAGCCAAAAAGAAAGGTGGTTAATTCAAAACTTCTCCCAAACCCCGAATCCTTTTCAAACTATTTTTAATACCCCATACACAACTATTAAACTCATAATTTTCTTCAATACCAAAGAAAGCAACCGATATCGGTTGCTTTCTTCAATTCTAATTACAGGGGGGGCAATGTCTTTTTAAAAACAAAACACCAACTTTTGTTGATGCCTATTACAAATATATAAAATTCAACCAATTATCAAAATAATCTTTACATATAAATATGAAAATCTCAAGTAATGTTCATTATTTTTGCCCAAAACACAGACTATGCAAACCATACGAGAAGCCGTAAACTTCATTAATAATTTTAAATTCACTCAACCCGACACAGGTATTGTTTTAGGTACGGGGCTGGGTGGTTTACTCGAAAAATGCAACATAGAACACTCCATTCCCTATGGAGACATACCACATTTCCCCGTATCAACAGTAGAATCACATCAGGGTCAATTGATTTTTGGAACAATAGCGAAAAAACCTGTTGTCATTATGCAAGGTCGATTTCACTATTACGAAGGTTATACAGCAAAAGAAATCACTTTTCCTATTCGAGTTCTTAAAGAATTAGGAATTAACAATCTATTAATCTCAAACGCTTCAGGAGCAATAAACCCCAATTACAAAAAAGGAGATTTA
>JANXFM010000022.1 GCA_024959975.1 Flavobacteriales bacterium | reverse complement strand
ATTGGGCCGATAAATCTTCTGTAAAAAGATAAGAAATTTTTAGGTCTGCCAGAAAACCACCGGAATTTAGACGTTCTCTGGATTTTTTGATGCCCATATCGGCGATGTTGGCACCGGTAAGAGTGAAAATGTCGAACACTTCAGCGTTAAAAGCACCGCTTTCAAAAAGCCAGTCAATGTTTTCCATGAAGGAGTTGTAGTGAAGGTGTGTTCCCACCGTCCATTTGTTTCTTGAAATCTCCAGATCGAATTTCGCTAGGTGTCTGTATCGATACTTTAAGGTTTCACTTTCGGGATTTGAACTTGTAGAATTATAGGAAAGTTCACTATGCGTAAGTTGTGTCATTTCAGGTGAAAGGCTGTCAACACCCAAAAGATTGTGTACTCCGTCGTTATAGTTTCCGTAAATTGCATCAGGATCTACAGCCTTTGGAATCATATAGGTGTAACTAAGTCTGGTGTTTATATTCCACTTTCCTATACTGCCATCAGCTAAAAAAGAAAAGTCCAGCCCCGAAATTTTTGTTTGACCTACGTTGATCGGTTTAAAACCTATCCCAAGGGGGTTTAATCGTGTAGAATCACCCCACAGTCCAAAACTGTATTCCACCATGTCGTTGTAAGTCATGTGAAAAACAGAAAGATCGATGTAGGTTTTTAGGTGTTCGTTAGAGGTCCACTTGTGTTTGTAGCCTATTTCTGCGGTATAGCCTGTTTCTGGTTTTAGTTCCGGATTTGAATAGATGGAGATCTCACCGGCATCCTTGTACAGGAATAATTCATACATAGACGGGTAGCGATAGCCTTGTCCGATAGAAGCTCTGAAGAAATTTCTTTCGTTTAGTTCATAATTCACACCCATTCTTAGCACAGGTTTCCCTTCTTTCTTATTCCTCAGGCTGTATTTTTCGTAGCGGGCACCTATGCTGTAACGCAAGGGACCCTGAGTGTGGTCGTATTGTGAAAACAGGGCGTAGTTAATTCCGGTTTGGTTGGCGTCGAAAAAGTCGGACAGCCCAACATAGTAATTGAGGTTTGCCCCTGAAGTCCAAGTGCCGTTTAAATAAAACTTTTGAAATAAATACTCTGAATAAAGAGCGATGTAGTTGTTTAATTGTTGAGTGCCATCGGGGTTGAAATTGGTTTGTAAATATCGTCCCAATAATTTGTGTTTGGTATTGTTTGTTGAATTGTTGTACGTAAGATTTGGAGAGATATTTATTTGAGCACTTTTAAACGGAGGGAAGCTTTTTTCATCGAAAGAGTTGTACCCTAAAGAGTCGCTTAGATACATGAAACCATCGGCCTCGTTAAATTTTAAGTAAGTACTGTTGAATCCGTATTCCAACCCTTTCATCTTTTTTGATCGAAAGTTTGTGTTTAAGAACAACCGTACTCTTTCTTCTCCATAGTGACGTATGTTAATGATGGTATCATTGTTGTCAAAAACACTATCGATTAAACCCATGTAACCGTCGCTTTTATGAGATTGTAAGCCGAAATTATAGCTGTAATTATCGTGTTTTTGAGCGTGGTTAAAGTTGATGCCGTAGTGTTGCAGCTGTATGTTTGCCGGAGTCCACCAATTTAGCGATGCTCTTTTAGCTTTATCATACACACCATAATAAGTTGACAGGGTCGTGCGTGGTTTCGTTTCTGCCTTTTTACTGGTGATATTTATAACGCCATTTAATGCCGACGACCCAAAAAGTACTGAGGAGGCTCCTTTAATGATCTCTATACGTTCAATATTTTCTGCAGGGATTAATTCCCATTGTACTGCGCCGGTGGTGGAATTGGTTACTGGAAGTCCGTCTAGTAAAACTAAAACTCTTGAACCTGCACCATAGCTCCAGCCACTTCCGCCTCTAATGTTTGCTTGTCCGTCAATGATGTGAATTCCCGGAGCTTGAGCAATGTTTTTTTCTACATTGTAATTGTGTTGGTTTTCTACGTAATTCCCATCTAAGACATCTAAAGAAACGCTTATTTCTTCCAGGCGTTGTTCAAATTTTCCGGCACTTAAAATAATTGTTTCTAATTCTTCGTGTTTTGTATCAAGTTCTATATTTAGCTCCAGTGGTTTATTTGCATTTAATACGATATTTTTGTTTTGAGTTTTGTAAGCAAGGTGTTGAAAGGATATTCGGTGTTTGCCTTCGTTTAAACTCAGCTTGAAAAAACCATTTATATCGCTAAAAGTACCTTGGTTAATTTCAGAAATAATGTGTACATTCGGAATAGGTTCTTTAGAGTCTTTTTCGGTGATGTATCCGGAGACAATACTTTGTGCTTCAGAAATAAAACTGATTAGAAATGTTGCAATGAGAAAATGAAAGTAAAATTTTAACATAATTTATAATTCTTAATCTTTCAAAAATAGGGTTTCTTGAATGAATTCTGAGAAAATATATCAAATAGCTTTAACACTTGTACCTAAGGTGGGTGATGTGGCTGCAAAAAAGTTAATTGCTTACTGTGGGTCTGCTGAAGCTGTTTTCAAAGAAACGCGAAAGAGTTTAATGATGATTCCCGGTATTGGGTCAGTTATGGCAAATTCTATTGTTTCTCAGGATCTGCTATCAGCTGCAGAATTTGAGTTGCGTTTTATGGAGCAGAACCAAGTAAAGCCCGTTTATTTTATGGATGATGATTATCCTTTTCGTTTAAAACAGTGTGTGGATTCTCCTATTTTACTGTATGTGAAAGGAGCAGATGTTAATCTAAATGCCAAACGGATTATTAGTGTGGTTGGAACACGTAAAGCGACTGATTATGGAAGAGGAATTACAGAGGATATTATTCAGGATCTGAGTCGTTTGGATGATGTGCTTGTTGTGAGTGGTTTAGCCTATGGCATAGATGTTGCATCACATAGGGCATGTTTGAAATTCAATATTCCCACACTTGGAGTTTTAGCGCATGGGCTCGATATAATTTATCCACCTATGCACGATAAGATATCAAAAGCGATGCAGGAGAATGGAGCTTTGCTTAGTGATTTTATCAGTGGCACCAGTCCTGAGCGAGAGAACTTTCCTAAACGGAATCGGATTATTGCAGGTTTATCTGATGCTACTTTAGTGGTGGAGGCACGTAAAAAAGGAGGGGCATTAATTACAGCAGAGATGTGTTTGCAGTGCCCGGCAGGGTAGGTGATGAAAATTCGGAAGGGTGTAATAATTTAATTCGTAGAAATCAGGCGGCTTTGATTCAATCGGCAGAAGATATTTGTTATCTTATGGGATGGGATGTAGAATCTGAGAAAAATGATACAAAACAGGTGGAGCTCTTTATTGATCTAAATAAAGAAGAAGAGGAGTTGATTGGAATTTTATCGAGTAGGGAAAAATTGACTATCGACCTTATAGCTATGCAGGCAAAACTCACGATACCAAAAATCATGCAGCTGTTGTTGCAGCTTGAGCTTAAAGGTCTAGTAAGAGCCCTTCCTGGGAATCAATATGCGAAGTCTTAGAAAAAATAAATTTATGGTCGAAAAAGAAAAATGTTATACGTTTACAAAATATTTTAATCATTTAATTACTTTATAATGGGAGGGGGAATACAGGAATTTATTAATAGTGTAAAAGTTAGAAATGGCAAAGAGCCTGAATTTATACAGGCAGTCGCTGAGGTAGCTGAGTTTGTAATACCTTTTATCGAAAAGAATCCCAAGTACAAAAACGCTATGTTATTGGAGCGTATGGTAGAGCCGGAACGTGTTATGATGTTTCGCGTAGCATGGGTTGATGATAAAGGGGTGGTTCAGGTAAACAGAGGTTTTCGTATCGGAATGAATAGTGCCATCGGACCTTACAAAGGTGGTTTGCGTTTTCACCCTTCGGTAAATTTAGGGATCTTAAAATTTTTAGCTTTCGAACAGGTATTTAAAAATAGCCTCACAACGCTTCCAATGGGTGGCGGTAAAGGTGGCTCTGATTTCGATCCAAAAGGCAAGTCCGATAATGAAGTGATGCGTTTTTGTCAAAGTTTTATGTCGGAATTGTTTAGACATATTGGGCCTAATACGGATGTGCCTGCCGGCGATATCGGTGTTGGTGGACGTGAAATCGGATATATGTTTGGTCAGTACAAGCGTTTAAGAAATGAATTTACGGGCGTACTTACCGGTAAAGGTGCCAGTTGGGGTGGCTCATTGATTCGTCCTGAAGCTACCGGATATGGTACTGTGTATTTTGCAGAGCAAATGTTGAAGACTAAAGGTGATATTTTCGAAGGCAAGACTGTCGTGATCTCCGGTTCAGGAAACGTGGCTCAGTATGCTTGTGAAAAAGCAAGCGAACTGGGTGGTAAAGTGGTTACTTTATCAGATTCTTCAGGATACATTTACGATGCTAATGGTATTGATGCCGAGAAATTGGCTTTTGTCATGGAGTTGAAAAATGTGAAGCGTGGTCGTATTAAGGAATATGCTGATAAATATGGATGTGAATTCTATGAAGGACAGAGACCCTGGTCTGTAAAATGTGATATTGCACTTCCCTGTGCTACACAAAACGAGTTGAATGCTGAAGAAGCCAAGGCACTCGTAACCAATGGTTGTTTTTGTGTGAGTGAAGGAGCAAATATGCCTTGTACTCCTGAAGCCATAGAAATTTTTAACGCGAAGAAAATTTTGTTCGCTCCCGGTAAAGCCTCTAATGCCGGTGGTGTTGCCGTTTCCGGTTTGGAGATGTCGCAAAATTCTTTGCGTTACAACTGGACTCGTGAAGAAGTAGATGCGAGGTTACATGCAATTATGGTAGATATTCACCAGATCTGTGTTCAGTATGGTTCAGATGACAATGGTTATGTAAACTACGCGAAAGGAGCTAATATTGCCGGTTTTGTTAAGGTTGCCGATGCGATGTTAGATCAAGGTGTGGTTTAGTTAGTGATTAGTGATCAATGACCAGTTGGTAGTAACTTCAAATAATTAACTCAAATGGATGTATGCTTGTTGTTGTTTATTCAACAACCAACCCTTCGACAGGCCTGCCTGCGGTAGGCAGGCTCAAGGACCGACAACCATCAACCATCAACCATATTAAGATGTACGGAGATTATAAAGAACATTTACAGATGCAACTTGATGCTATTAGATCATCGGGTTTGTATAAAAACGAACGGATCATTGTAACACCTCAGGGGGGTTCAATTAAAGTAAGTGACGGTTCGGAAGTCATTAACTTTTGTGCTAATAATTACCTCGGTTTATCGTCTCATCCGGATGTCATTCAGGCTTCAAAAGATGCTTTGGATACACACGGATACGGAATGTCGTCGGTGCGTTTTATTTGTGGTACTCAGGATATCCATAAAGAATTAGAAGCTAAGATCTCTAAATTTTTAGGGACGGAAGACACCATTTTGTACGCAGCAGCTTTCGATGCCAACGGCGGTGTTTTTGAACCCTTATTTGCTGCGGAAGATGCCATTATTTCTGATGAGCTAAACCATGCTTCTATTATCGATGGGGTTCGTTTGTGTAAAGCACAACGCTTCCGTTACAAGAATAGTGATATGGCAGATCTGGAAGCGAAGTTGCAGGAAGCACAATCTGCTCGTTACAGAGTGATTGTTACCGATGGAGTTTTTTCTATGGATGGTTACATCGCTAAGCTGGATGCTATTTGTGATCTGGCAGATAAGTACAAGGCCCTTGTCATGGTAGATGATTCGCATGCTACAGGTTTTGTCGGTAAATCCGGTAGGGGAACACATGAGTATTGTGGTGTGGTGGGTCGTGTAGATATTATTACAGGTACACTGGGGAAAGCTTTAGGTGGTGCCATGGGAGGATTTACCTCTGCAAAGAAGGAGATCGTTGATCTATTGCGTCAGCGTTCTCGTCCGTATTTGTTTTCAAATTCATTAGCGCCTTCTATTGTAGGTGCGGCTAATAAAGTATTAGATTTACTTTCTTCTTCAACAGCTTTAAGAGATAAGTTAGAAGGGAATGCAAAGCAATTTCGTGCAGGAATGGAAGCTGCCGGTTTCGATCTTCGCCCGGGGGAGCATGCAATTATTCCGGTGATGTTGTACGATGCTGAGTTATCACAACGCTTTGCGAATAGATTGCTCGAAGAAGGAATTTACGTGATTGGTTTCTTTTATCCCGTAGTCCCGAAAGGTCTGGCTCGTATTCGAGTTCAGATTTCTGCTGCTCACGAACCACATCATATTGAAAAAGCAGTTGCTGCATTTACGAAAGTCGGCAGGGAATTAGGAGTTGTTTAATAGTTGTTTGTTTTTGAACTTGTGTCAGATGGGCATTTTGGATAAAAACACACACATCAGATGATCGCTGAAAGCTGATTGCTGAAAGTTGAGAAAAAGATAACAAGGGCAAGGTGGTTATTTGTGAAAAAAAACCTAACTTTGCCCTCCGTTTTTATGGGCATGGTATGTCCGTTTGTAAGGGAAAAATTAATTAACCTAAATCAGTAAAAGGTGAATACATTAAGCTACAAAACTGTTTCAGCTAACGCACAGACTGTTCAAAAAGAATGGTTATTGGTAGATGCTGAAGGACAGACGTTGGGGCGTATGGCTTCTAAGGTTGCATTTCTGATTCGTGGTAAACACAAGCCAAGTTACACTCCACACGTAGATTGTGGTGATAACGTGATTGTGATTAACGCTGAAAAGATTGTTTTAACCGGAAACAAATGGGAAGCTAAAGAATACATTAGTCACACAGGATATCCTGGTGGCCAACGTAACGCAACAGCAAGAGAAGTTTTTGAGAAGGATCCGACACGTCTTGTAACAAAGGCAGTTTACGGAATGCTTCCTAAAAACAAACTAGGGGCTGCATTGAACAAAAATTTACGTGTCTTCGTTGGTGATGCACACGGAATGGAAGCTCAAAAGCCAAAACTAATCAACTTAAAAGATATCAAGTAAGATGGAAGTTGTTCACACAATCGGTAGAAGAAAAAAAGCGGTAGCTCGCGTTTACCTTTCAGATGGTAAAGGTGCTATTACTGTAAATGGTAGAGATGTAAAAGATTACTTCACTACTGGTACGCTACAATACAAACTTGAGCAAGCTCAAGCTTTGGCCGGTGTTGAGGGTCAATACGATATCAAAGTAAACGTAGATGGTGGTGGTATCACCGGTCAGGCAGAAGCAATTCGCTTGGGAATCTCACGTGCTTTGGTACAAATAAATCCTGATCACCGTGTAGCCTTAAAGCCGGAAGGATTGCTAACTCGTGACCCTAGAATGGTTGAGCGTAAAAAACCAGGACAGAAGAAAGCTCGTAAGAAATTCCAGTTCTCTAAACGTTAATATTGGTTTAGTATCTAAATTGTTAAGACTGCTTTGGCATTACTTAGCAATTGCGAAAAAAACGTAAAAAGAAAGTAAACAGACAAAAATGGCTGAAATTAAAGAACTCTTAGACGCAGGTGTACACTTTGGTCACCTAACGCGTAAGTGGAATCCAAACATGGCTCCTTATATTTTTATGGAGCGTAATGGGATTCACATTATCGATCTTAATAAAACTGCAGTAAAGCTTGATGAAGCTGCTGAAGCAATGAAAAAGATCGCCCGTTCGGGAAGAAAAATCATGTATGTTGCAACGAAAAAACAAGCTAAAGAGATTGTTTCTGATGCAGCAAAAGAAGTAAACATGCCTTACATTACTGAGCGTTGGCCAGGTGGTATGTTGACAAACTTCGTTACCATCCGTAAGGCTGTAAAGAAGATGTCATCTATCGATAAAATGAAAGCAGATGGTACTTTTATGGTTCTTTCCAAAAGAGAACGTTTGCAAATTGATCGTCAGAGAGCTAAGTTGGAAAAAAACTTAGGTTCTATTTCTGATATGACGCGTTTACCGGCAGCATTATTTGTTGTTGATTTAAAGCGTGAAGCTATTGCTATTGCAGAAGCGAAAAAATTAGGTATCCCTACTTTTGCTATCGTTGATACCAATTCAGATCCTGAATTAGTAGACTTTGCTATTCCGGCGAATGATGATGCTTCTAAATCTATCACAATAATCTTAAACGCTGTTAACGAAGGCGTAAAAGAAGGTTTGGCTGATAGAAAGAAGGAGAAAGAAGTTCAGGCTGCTGCGAAGAAAGACGAAGTTGCTAAAAAAGAGGAAGCAAAAGAAGTAAAAGCTGAAAAAGCTGAATAATCTAAAAGAGTAGCCATTTGCGCTACTCCTTTTATTAACCTTTATTTTCTGTAATTATGAAAATTACTGCCGCAGAAGTAAATAAATTAAGAAAGCAAACAGGTGCCGGAATGATGGACTGCAAGAAAGCTCTTGTGGAAGCTGAAGGTGACTTTGAAGCTGCTGTAGATGTTCTTCGGAAGAAAGGTCAGAAAATCGCTGCTAAGCGTGCTGATCGCGATGCTTCTGAAGGAGTTGCTCTAACTAAAATTAATGCTGATAAGACTATTGGTATTGCTATTGTATTAGCTTGTGAAACAGATTTTGTTGCCATAAACGATTCGTTTAAATCTTTAGCCTCTGAATTTGCTGACATAGCTTTAAATAGCTCAAATAAAGATGCCTTTTTAGCTGCTGATTTTGGAGGAATGACCGTTGCTGATAAATTAACTGAGCAATCAGGTGTGATCGGAGAGAAAATTGAAATTAAAGGATTCGAAAGAGTTGAAGCCAATTATGTTGGTTCTTATACTCACGGTTCTAAAATTGCAGTTTTAGTAGGATTAAATAATGCTGTTGATAATGCTGATGTGTTAGCAAAAGACTTGTCAATGCAAGTTGCATCAATGGGTGCAACAACTTTATCTTATAAAGATTTTGATGCTGCTTTTGTATCCTCAGAAACGGAAGCTAGAATTGCTGTAATAGAAAAAGAGAATATTGAGTTGGCTCGATTGGGTAAAACCCTTAAGAATGTGCCTCAGTATATTTCTATGGCTCAATTATCTGAACAAGTAATTGCTGAAGCGAAAGCAACTATTGAAGCACAATTACAAGCTGAAGGTAAGCCGGAAAAAATCTGGGATAAAATTGTACCTGGAAAGGTTACAAGATTTATTGCTGATAATACGACTCTTGATCAAGAGATGTGTCTTTTAGATCAGGATTTTATCAAAGATGAAAAGCAAAATGTTGCTGGTTATATCGCTACTTATGGTGATGTGGCAGTAGCTGATTTTAAAAGAGTAGCCTTAGGTTAATCTTTTGAAAAAGAAGATTAAAAACCACTCTTTTAGAGTGGTTTTTTTGTGTTCAAAACTTCTGAAGTTCTTCATTTTTACTTGAACTGATTTATCTATCTTTGAGAAACTATTTATTTCTATGAAATATAAAAGAATACTCCTAAAGCTAAGCGGTGAAGCCCTGATGGGAAAGGGTGAGTACGGTATTTCTCCGGAAAAAATTGCTGAATACGCAAAAGATATCCAAACAGTAGTAGATCAAGGTTGTCAGGTAGCCATAGTTATTGGTGGTGGTAATATTTTCCGTGGTGTTCAAGCTGCGAATAGCGGTATGGATCGCGTTCAGGGCGATTATATGGGTATGTTAGCAACGGTGATTAATGGTCTGGCTTTACAATCGTCACTTGAACACATACATGTGAAAACGCGTTTGATGTCTGCCATAAAAATGGATGAAGTTGCAGAGCCTTTTATTCGTCGTAGAGCCGTACGTCACTTAGAAAAAGGTAGAGTAGTTATTTTTTCTGCAGGCACGGGTAATCCCTATTTTACCACAGATACTGCTGCTACACTCAGAGCCATAGAAGTGGAAGCTGATGTGATCTTGAAAGGAACCCGGGTTGATGGTATTTACACGGCAGATCCGGAAAAGGATGCTACAGCAACAAAATACGATACTATTACTTTTGATGAGGTTTATCAAAAAGGACTTAACGTTATGGATATGACAGCTTTCACCTTATGTAATGAAAATAAATTGCCAATCGTGGTGTT
>JANXFM010000015.1 GCA_024959975.1 Flavobacteriales bacterium | reverse complement strand
TGGATGGAGAAAGTGGTTTTGAACCATAGACTGGCGGTTTATTCTGCAACAGGATGTTTACTCTTGTTCGCATTTTATGGAGTCTCAAAAATTCAAACGACAGGAAACATTGTAGATGATATTCCCAAGGATGATCCTATAGCCATAGATCTTCAGTTTTTTGAGCAGAATTTTGCGGGAGTCATGCCTTTTGAAATTATGGTTGATACGCACAAAAAGAATGGTGTGAGTAAGTCTTCTACTTTAAAAAGAATAGAAAAGTTAGAAAATGTTTTAGCCGAATATCCGGAGATATCAAGTACGACTTCAATTGCCGATCTGGCAAAGTTTTCAAAACAGGCATATTACAATGGGAATCCGGATTATTACAGTTTACCATCTTCTCAGGAAAAGAGTTTTATCCTAAAATATGCCAAAAATACGGTTGGAGATAATAGCAGCCTTTTTGATAGTTTTATTGATACTACAAAAAGTGTAGCACGCGTATCTGCAAGAATGAAAGACATTGGGACGAAACAAATGCGGGCTCTTAGAGATTCCATTCAGCCCAAAATTGATGAAATTTTTAATCCGGAAAAATACGATGTATCGATTACGGGAACTAGTGTTTTATTTCTGGAGGGAACCACTTATCTGGTAAAGAATCTTTTTAGTAGCTTGTTACTTGCTATTGGTTTGATAGCCATATTAATGGCTTGGATGTTTTCTTCCTCCAGAATGGTTGTAGTTTCTTTACTACCCAATTTGATTCCTTTGGTACTCACAGGTGCCTTAATGGGTTACTTTGGTATTTCTATTAAACCATCTACCATCTTAGTGTTTAGTATTGCTTTTGGTATTTCTATTGACGATACGATTCATTTTCTGGCAAAGTATCGCCAGGAGTTAAAAGCGAATAATTGGAATATTCGACCCGCAGTAATTAGTGCCTTGAAAGAAACAGGTGTAAGTATGTTTTATACTTCAATTGTGCTCTTCTTTGGTTTTTCTATCTTTATAGCTTCGGATTTTGGCGGAACAGTAGCTTTAGGTTTATTGGTATCGGTAACCCTTTTGTTTGCTATGATGGCTAATCTCTTGTTATTGCCCTCCTTGTTGTTGTCTTTAGAGCGTATTATTACGACGCGTGCTTTTAGAGAGCCACTGATAGATATTTTAGATGAGGAGGAAGATATTGAACTAGAAGCTTTAACAATACGAAAAGACTTGTAATATGAAAGGGATCATTCTAGCAGGAGGCTCAGGCACACGTTTGCATCCACTTACCTTATCGGTAAGCAAGCAGTTGATGCCTGTTTACGACAAGCCGATGGTTTATTATCCCTTATCTACTTTATTGCAGGCAGGAATTTCTGAGGTCTTAATTATTTCAACGCCTCACGATATGCCGTTGTTTAAAAAATTATTAGGCGATGGCTCTAAATTGGGTTGTAGATTTGAATATGCAATTCAGAAAGTTCCCAATGGTCTAGCACAAGCTTTTGTCATAGGTGAAGAATTTATTGGCGATGATGATGTGGCTTTAATTTTAGGTGATAATATTTTTTACGGTGCCGGAGTATCCGATCTGTTAAAACAGCATAATAAACCTGAAGGTGGAGTGATATTTGCTTATCATGTGTCTGACCCGGAACGTTATGGTGTGGTGGAATTTGATGCTGATCTTAAGGCAGTTTCTATTGAAGAGAAGCCTAAAAACCCGAAGTCTAATTATGCGGTTCCCGGGTTGTATTTTTACGATAATGATGTGGTGCAAATTGCAAAGTCAATTAAACCTTCGGCGCGTGGAGAATATGAGATTACAGATGTTAATAAAGAGTATTTAAGAAGAGGTAAACTTCATGTAGGTATTTTAGACCGAGGCACAGCCTGGTTGGATACAGGCACCTTTACCTCTTTAATGCAAGCCGGTCAGTTCGTACAGGTTTTAGAGCAAAGACAGGGTTTAAAAGTTGGTTGTATTGAAGAGAGTGCTTATCGTGCGGGATTTATTAATGCACAACAATTGAAGAACATTGCACAGCCCTTACTAAAAAGTGGCTATGGAAAATATTTAATGCAAGTTGATGAGTAACTTAAGATCGATCGCTGAACTACAAGGTCTTCTTAGCCTTGCTATCGAAAAGACATCTTTTCCGGCAGAACCTGCTGAATTGTACGACCCCATTAATTACATCTTGAGTTTAGGAGGAAAACGTCTAAGGCCGGCTTTGGTTTTAATGGCTGCTGATATGTACGGTTGTGATTTGAAAAAAGCCATGCCTCAAGCGATGGGAATAGAGCAGTTTCACAATTTTACTTTAATGCATGATGATATTATGGATGATGCTCCGCTACGGAGAGGCATGATGACTGTGCATGAAAAGTGGAACACTAATATTGGTATTCTTTCTGGTGATGCACTTTTTGTGAAAGCTTATCAATCGATAGTTAAAGCATCCCCAGAGCATTTATCTGCACTCGTTGATCTATTTAATCAAACGTCTTTGGAAGTTTGTGAAGGTCAGCAATACGACATGAATTTTGAAACTCAGGATGATGTTTCGATGAATTTGTATCTTAAAATGATTCGATTTAAAACAGCAGTTTTGTTGGCTTGCTCGTTAAAAATGGGTGCTTTAGTTGCTGATGCATCAGAAGAAGATCAGAATAATTTGTACGATTTTGGTATTCATATTGGTGTAGCCTTCCAATTAATGGATGATCTCTTAGATGTGTATGGCGATCAAAAAGATTTTGGAAAGCAAATAGCCGGAGATATCTTATGCAACAAGAAAACCTGTTTGTACATTAAGGCTTATGAAAGTGCTGGTGAGGAGCAACGCAAGGTGTTGGATCACTATTTTGCACATCAGGATTTTGATGCACAGGAGAAGATATCGAAAGTGATGGAGATTTATGAAGAACTTGGCGTAAGAGCTTCCTGTAGGGCTATGATGGATGAAAATTATGCCTTAGCCATGAATCATTTGAATGCTGTGCGTGTAGCCGAAGACAGAAAGGCTACTTTGTTGCAATTTGTTGATATGCTTATGGTTCGCGTTAATTAATGGATTTTGGACTTCAAAATATTGAAGATTACACCAAAGATCTAGCATGGGTGTTAAAAGCTGTGGAGCAGCTAGAAAAAGAGTTTCAAAGTGAAAAATGGACTTTCCGAAAACCCTTACATCCTGAAACTGCGTTTAAAGATATTGTTCTTCAATTACAGCCGTCGCTAAAAGCGCTGATTGATCGAACAGGCCATGATTATTGCAAACAATTGCTTTACAAGATTGACATTTCTGAGAGGCAGATTGCTAAAGCCGTTGCTTTAGAATCTGATTTGGATTTTTCGGAAGTTCTTGCGAAACTTATCCTTAGGAGATGTTTACAGAAAGTTTTGATAAAAAACTATTACAAAATCTGTGAAAAAGACACCCCAGACAAAGGCTTGGAACAATAATTTGTTTTACTTTTGGGGTGAATTTTTTGCGTTTAAGAAAACGATGGACAATTACTCATTTTTAGGAGCAGCGAATACTACTTTTTTTGAGGAGATTTACGAACAATATCTCAAAAAACCCGATTCCGTAGAATCTAGTTGGAGAAGCTTTTTTCAAGGCTATGAATTTGCCAATGAAGCTTACACTGAAGAGGAACTTGAATCTCTGCTACCAGACTCTTTTAAAAAAGAATTTAAGGTAATTAATCTGATAGATGCTTACCGTCAGCGTGGGCATTTGTTTACGAAGACCAACCCTGTTAGAGAACGGAGAGATTACAATCCCAAATTGGAACTGGAACAATTTGAATTATACGATGCCGATTTGGGTACCATTTTTCAGGCGGGTACACTTTGTGGAATAGGTGCTGTTACTTTAAAGGATATCATTGTACACTTAAAAAAAGTGTACTGCCAGTCCATAGGTGTTGAGTACATGTACATTCGAAATCTAAAAGAAAGAAATTGGATTGGGAATTACATCCACGAAAATGATAATCAGCCCAACTTTAATCTGGGTCAGAAAAAACAAATCTTAAAAAAGCTTAACGAAGCGGTTGCTTTCGAAAGCTTTTTACATACAAAGTATGTAGGTCAAAAACGTTTCTCACTGGAAGGTGGTGAAGCGCTTATTCCTGCACTTGATGCTTTGGTAGAATATGGTTCTACCTTAAATATCAAAGAATTTGTGATTGGGATGGCCCATCGTGGTCGCTTAAGTGTATTGGCGAATATATTTAAAAAGCCGTACAAACAGGTTTTTAAAGAATTTGAAGGTAAAGGTTACGAAAATGAAGAATTTGATGGAGATGTAAAATATCACCTGGGATATTCTTATGATGTAACTACCGATACCGGGAAAGATGTGAGTATGTGCTTGGTGCCAAATCCATCGCACCTCGAAACGGTAGGTTCTGTGATGCAGGGTATTTCCAGAGCAAAGATCAACCACAAATATGCTGGCGATAATTCCAAGCTTTTACCCATAATCATTCATGGTGATGCAGCTGTTGCCGGGCAAGGTTTGGTTTATGAAATTGTACAAATGGCTCAGCTTCCCGCATACAAAACCGGAGGAAGTATTCATGTTGTTATTAATAATCAGGTAGGGTTTACAACGAACTACCTTGATGGGCGTTCGAGTACTTATTGTACGGATGTTGCCAAAACAACTTTATGTCCGGTATTACACGTTAATGGTGATGATGTTGAAGCAGTAGTTCATGCAATGGATTTTGCAGCAGCTTATCGTCAGGAGTTCAAAAAAGATGTATTCATCGATTTACTTTGTTACCGTCGTTATGGACACAATGAAGGTGATGAACCTCGTTTTACGCAGCCTAAGTTGTATCAGGCCATATCTAAGCACCCGAATCCACGTGAGATCTACAACCAAAAGTTGATGGCTCAGGGAGTTGTGGAGGCAAACATTGTAAAGGAAATGGCGAAGCAGTTTAAAAA
>JANXFM010000133.1 GCA_024959975.1 Flavobacteriales bacterium | reverse complement strand
TTTGTACCATGACTGCTTTGGTCATCATAATTACAGGAAGACATACAGGTTACGATCTGGAAGGGGCCCAGTTAACATCTTCAGCATTTGAATCTGTGATCTCCTGGTTCCCAATGTTGTTAGTTGTAGCCATCTTCCTATTTGCATTCTCAACCATGATCTCCTGGTCTTACTATGGATTAAAAGCATGGACCTATCTATTTGGTCAGTCTAAATTAACGGAGTACTCTTATAAATTATTGTTCCTGATATTTATCATCCTTGGTTCTTCGGTCAGTCTGGGAGCTGTAATAGATTTCTCTGATATGATGATCCTTGCCATGGCATTCCCGAATATTCTAGGCTTGTATTTGATGTCGGGTGAAGTCAGAGCAGACCTGAGAGATTATCTCGCTCGCGTAAAAAGTGGAGCTATAAAGAAGTTTAAATAAGGCTTTTAGCATTCAACTCTCAGCTTTTATGCGCGCTCACCCTCACCTTATGGTGGGGGCTTTTTTTTGATAACTATATTGCTTAACTTACATTTATAATGTGATGTAAATATATATGAGATCCATAATTAAATATTTTTATTTCAATAAAAGGGAGCGTTTAGCACTTTTGGTTTTCCTGTTCTTATTACTTCTTATTAATCTAAGCTTTCGCTTTTTTGAAAATGAAGCGAAATACCTTCATTATGATCATCCGGAATTTCAGGCGGATTGGATAGCGATAGATTCTGTAGAACAGCAACCGAAAATTCATACAAGTAAAAACCCCATTCAGCCTTCAAAAACGATGGCTACTCAAGTCCCTCTTGTTAATATCAATTTAGCAGATTCGTTTGCGTATAAGAAATTACCGGGAATAGGGGTGAAATATTCGTCTCGTATTGTACGTTATCGAAATTTATTGGGAGGTTTTTATGCCAAAGAACAACTTCTTGAAGTTTATGGCATAGATTCTGCCTTATTCAATCGTATTTCATCCCATTTGTTGTTGGGGAATTATAATTTAAGGAAGATGAATGTTAATGTCTGTGGAGAGAAAGATCTGTCAGCTCATCCCTATGTGTCTTACAAATTGGCAAAGCTGATTGTGAAATATAGAGAACACCATGGGAGGTATTCAAGCCTGGAAGAACTAAAGACCATTCCCTTGATTGACGAGCAATTATTCCGTAAAATTGTATTGTATTTAAAATTAGAATAATGGAGGCTGCATTGAAGCGTGTAATTAGAGATTTTTCCGATTATCCGAAACCCGGAATCGTATTTAAAGACATTAGTCCTGTGCTAATGGATATGAAACTTTATGGCGAGGTAATAGATGCATTTGCAGATCGAATTCGAGAATTGAACGTTGATGCCATTGCAGGAGTTGAAAGCAGAGGTTTTTGGTTTGGACCTTCCATAGCACATCAATTAAATATTCCCTTTATTCCCATTCGTAAGAAGGGTAAACTTCCGGGAGATACGCATTCTTACTCTTATGATCTGGAATACGGCTCAGCAGAGATTGAAGTTCAAAAGGATTGTTTACCTGTAGGAGCGAGAGTTTTAATTCATGACGATTTGCTAGCTACCGGTGGAACGGCAAAAGCTGCAGCCCAACTTGTAAATCAGGCCGGAGCCGAAACTGTGGCCTTCGCTTTTTTAGTCAACCTTACTTTTTTGGATGCCGAGCCAAGGTTAAAAGAGATTTCAAATAATATTATTTCACTTGTAAATTATTGATTAATGGATTTTTCGTATTCAGAAACACAGAAAATGATTGCCGAAACTATACGCGATTTCGGAGCGCAGCATATTAAGCCTTACATGATGGATTGGGATCATACTCAGGAATTTCCGGTTCATGTATTTAAAGCCTTGGGTGAATTGGGTTTGATGGGTGTGTTGGTGCCTGAGGAGTATGGTGGGTCCGGATTGACTTATGATGAGTATGTTACCGTTATTGATGAGATTTCTCAAATTGATTCGTCAATAGGTTTGTCTGTTGCGGCACATAACTCATTATGTGTTGGGCATATTTTGGAATTTGGAAATGAAGAACAAAAGAAAAAGTGGTTACCCAAATTAGCTACTGCCGAGCATATTGGTGCCTGGGGTTTAACAGAGCACAATACCGGGTCTGATGCAGGTGGCATGAAAACGACTGCTGTGAAAGATGGAAATGAATGGGTGTTGAATGGATCGAAGAATTTTATTACACATGCCAAGTCCGGAGACATAGCCGTAGTTCTTGCTCGGACAGGAGATAAATTAGATTCACATGGAATATCAGCATTTGTTATAGAAAAAGGAACTTCTGGTTTTAGTTCCGGAAAAAAAGAGGATAAATTGGGAATGCGAGCTTCAGAAACAGCCGAGTTGGTTTTTGATCAGTGTCGTATTCCTGAAGAGAATTTACTAGGCAAACTTGGAGATGGTTTTATTCAAGCCATGAAAGTTTTAGATGGGGGTAGGATTTCTATCGCAGCACTTTCTTTAGGGATTGCCAAAGGGGCTTATAAAGCGGCTTTGCAATATTCCAAAGAAAGAGTTCAGTTTGGCAAACCAATTTGCGAGCATCAGGCTATTGCTTTTAAGCTGGCAGATATGGTGACTGAAATTGAAGCTTCAGAATTGTTGATCTATAGTGCAACTGATAAGAAAAATAAAGGTCAGAAAATGACTAAAGAAGGTGCAATGGCTAAGTATTATGCTTCTGAAGTTGCTGTAAAAGTGGCAAATGAAGCTGTGCAAATTTTTGGTGGGTATGGTTATACGAAAGATTTTCCGGTAGAGAAGTTTTATAGAGATGCGAAGTTGTGCACTATTGGTGAAGGTACTTCCGAAATACAGAAGTTGGTTATCTCCAAATCAATATTGAGTGTGTAGCTTGAAAATTAGTAAGGGTAAAAAAGTAAACATTTGCTTGTATCACAAAACAAATTTGTATATTTGCCCTCCCAAAGAAGAAAGAACAAAGTATAAATAAGTTTAGACATGATTATTATTCCTGTAAAAGAAGGTGAAGCTATTGAAAGAGCTTTAAAGCGTTTCAAAAGAAAATTCGATAAGACGGGTGCTATGCGTCAATTGCGTGCTCGAAAAGAATTTATCAAGCCTTCAGTGAGAAGAAGAAAGCAAATGATTAAAGCTGCTTACGTACAGCAGTTAAGACAAGCTGAAGAAGCATAGTCTATACTTTATAATATTTAGAGCGCTTTTGTGTATTTTTACGCAAAAGCGCTTTTTTTATGCAATACATTCAAGAGTTTATACGCTGGTTAAAATTTGAAAAGCGCTATTCTGTGCATACCCAAAAAGCGTATGAGGCTGATTTAGTACAATATAAAGATTATTTAGAGTTGCAATATGAGTCTTCACTAGACAAAGCAACTGATGTTATGATTCGCTCATGGATGATGTTTTTGATTGGAGACTCTTGTACTAGACGATCTTTAAACAGAAAGTTATCCTCCTTAAGGCAATTTTATAAGTATGCTGTTCGAAATAATCTATTGGAAAACAATCCCATGCTTAGGGTTGTTTCGATGAAAACAGATAAAAAGATTCCTTCTTTTTTAAGTGAATCAGAAATGACTTTTTTATTAGAAGCTGTTGAGTATCCCGATGATTATGAAGGCAGGAGGGATCAGGCGATTTTGCATATGTTTTATAATACCGGAATGCGATTGTCCGAATTAATAGCTTTAAAAGTTGATGATATAGATTTTTCACAGAAACATATAAAGGTTTTTGGTAAGCGTTCAAAAGAGCGTATCATCCCTTTGTTGGACTCACATTTAGCTGATTTACAGTCGTATATAAAATTTAAGGAGCGATTTATTGAAAACTCAGGCCCTCATTTATTTCTAACAGCATCTGGTGATATTTTATACCCAAAACTTGTATATAGGATTGTGAATTCTTACCTTAGTAGGGTTACTAGTGTGCGGCAAAAAAGTCCACATGTCCTTCGTCATGCTTTTGCAACACATATGTTAAATGATGGGGCCGACTTGAATGCTGTTAAAGAAATACTCGGACATGCTAGTCTGACTTCTACGCAGATTTATACTCATAGTTCTGCAGAGCAATTGAAAAAAGTATATAAACAAGCTCATCCGAGGGGCGATAAATAATGGGGGATTAATTATGAAGGTGAGATTTCATTCGGTAAACTTTTCAGCAGACGTCAAGTTGTTAAATTTTGTACAAAAGAAAATGAACAAGCTTGATGTTTTTTATGATAATATTGTTGATGGAGATGCATATCTAAAAGTAGAGCCATCGTCTGACAGAGAGAATAAGTTGGTGGAAATCAAGTTGAGAGTACCCGGAAAAGAGCTCGTTGTTAAAAAACATGGTAAGAGTTTTGAAGGAGCAATTGATCAAGGTGTTGAAGCTTTGAGAAGATCATTACTTAAGTATAAAGAAAAATTGAAGACAATGGTGTAGAAAAAAAAGTTGATCATTGTTTGTACTACAGTATTATTTTTTAAATTTGCAGTCTCTTTTACGGAGGCTGTTTTTTTATGCAGTAAAAAAAAGAGGAATTGCCGATGTAGCTCAGCTGGCTAGAGCAGCTGATTTGTAATCAGCAGGTCGTGGGTTCGAGTCCCTCCATCGGCTCTCAGTTCTTTATATGTATTGATTAGTATTTGGGGTGGGATACTCAAGCGGTCAACGAGGACAGACTGTAAATCTGTTGGCTTAGCCTTCGAAGGTTCGAATCCTTCTCCCACCACTATATAGTATAAGCGAGAGTAGCTCAATTGGTAGAGCGTCAGCCTTCCAAGCTGAGGGTTGCGAGTTCGAGTCTCGTCTCTCGCTCAATGTTACTACACGGGGTAGTAACTTTATTAATTTAGGTTTAAATATTTAAGCTATCTTATCATGGCAAAAGAAACTTTTCAAAGAGGTAAGCCGCACTTAAACATTGGTACTATTGGTCACGTTGACCATGGTAAGACAACTCTTACTGCTGCCATTACTAGTGTGTTGGCAACTGATGGTCTTGCTGCAAAACAAGACTTCGATGCAATTGACAACGCTCCAGAAGAAAAAGAGCGTGGTATTACAATTAACACGTCTCACGTAGAGTACGAAACGGTGAACCGTCACTATGCTCACGTTGACTGTCCGGGTCACGCGGATTATGTAAAGAATATGGTTACTGGTGCTGCTCAAATGGACGGTGCTATTTTGGTAGTAGCTGCGACTGATGGTCCTATGCCACAGACTCGTGAGCACATCCTTCTTGCACGTCAGGTAGGTGTTCCACGTTTGGTTGTATTCATGAATAAAGTGGATATGGTTGATGACGAAGAATTATTAGAATTGGTAGACATGGAAATCCGTGATTTACTATCTTTCTATGAGTTCGACGGTGATAACACTCCAGTGGTTCAGGGTTCTGCACTTGGTGCGCTTAACGGGGAAGACTCGTGGGTTGCTACAGTGAAAGAATTAATGGATCAAGTTGATGTTTGGATTGAAATGCCGGTTCGTGATGTTGAGAAAGCCTTTTTGATGCCTGTAGAGGATGTATTCTCTATTACAGGTCGTGGAACTGTTGCTACAGGACGTATCGAAACAGGTGTTGCAAATACCGGAGATATAGTAGACATCCTAGGGATGGGTGCTGAAAACCTTCAATCTACAGTTACTGGGGTAGAAATGTTCCGTAAAATTTTGGATAGAGGTGAAGCTGGTGATAACGTTGGTTTGTTGTTACGTGGTATTGAAAAAGCTCAGATCAAAAGAGGTATGGTAATCTGTAAGCCAGGTTCTGTAACTCCACACGATAAATTTAAAGCTGAGGTTTATGTGTTGAAGAAAGAAGAAGGTGGTCGTCACACTCCTTTCCACAACAAATACCGTCCTCAGTTCTACATCCGTACAACAGATGTAACAGGTGAGATTATTTTACCTGATGGAACTGAAATGGTAATGCCTGGTGATAACTTAACGATTACAGTTAATTTAATTAACACAGTAGCACTTAGTAAAGGTTTACGTTTTGCGATCCGTGAAGGTGGTAGAACTGTAGGTGCTGGTCAGGTAACTGAAATCCTTTAATAAGGTTTTCATATACAAATTAAAAGAGTGAACCCCCTTATTTTTTGGGGTTTTCACTCTTTTACTCACGGGTATGGTGCAATGGTAGCATTCCGGTCTCCAAAACCGTCGATGGGAGTTCGAATCTCTCTACCCGTGCTGAAAAACTATAAAGAAGATGAAGAAGTACATTATAGAATCGATTCAGGAACTGAAAAATAAAGTTACCTGGCCTACTTTGGCTCAACTTCAGTCGAGCACAATTTTGGTGGCTGTTTCTTCCGTTATTATAGCCTTAATTATTAGTCTGATGGATTTAGGCTTTGATACAATCCTTGGAGAGTTTTATAAGATTTTCTAGATTTATAGAGATATAATTTATGGTTGAGTTGAAGAAAAGATGGTATGTTGTTAGAGCTGTATCGGGTCAAGAGACTAAGGTAAAGCTTTATATAGAGCGGGAAATTGAACATTTAGGGATGCAGGATTATGTTGCCCAAATTTTAGTTCCTACCGAAAAAGTTTACCAGATAAGAAATGGT
>JANXFM010000098.1 GCA_024959975.1 Flavobacteriales bacterium | reverse complement strand
CTCCATTTTCTTACAAATACTAAAACGATGATTTTGTACTGTTTTACCACTCAAATACAATCTTTTAGCAATTTCATTGGTGCTTTTATTATCTGCAATATGCCTTAAGACCTTTTTTTCAGCATCTGTAAGCATATTTATGTACTTGATGATATTACTACGTAAACCGTCTTTTCTATTTTTATAAAAGCCCATAATATGGGGCGATATAAACAATTCACCCGCAATAACCGCTTTAATACTAGCCACTATATCTGTCGAAGCATTATCTTTTAACACGTATCCTGAAACACCATAATCCAGTGCTAAATTAAAAATAGCTTTATTTTTATACATCGTTAGTATAATAACTTTTGTATCCAGCTGTAATTCTTTTATTTTTCGAGTCACCTTTATTCCATCCAATCCAGGCATAGCAATATCCAAAATAGAAATATGAGGTTTATTTATCGAAATCATTTCTAAAGCTTGCTCTCCATTAGATGCAACGTAATCAACTCGCATACCCTTACTGGACTCAATAATAGAGATTAAACCTAATAAAAAAATCGGGTGATCATCTGCAATTAAAATTTTTATTTCACTCATAAACTGATTAATTCATAATATTACTTCCCATAAAGATAAAAACTGCCACGTAAAAAAACAAAAAAATATTTCATTAAAACTTTACCAAAATAACAAAAGTGTCAATAGAAACACAAACATCTTACTATAAAAAACAAAATTAAACTAATAATCAGAGATTTAGATGGGTTTAATCCTTGTTTTTATTTAAAATTCTACCATTTATCTAAAATCTCTGACTAGGGAAACTATATAGATAAACTCAAGTTTATTAATATAAGTTTTACCTATTGTTTCTAACGAACAAATCACCTTCAAAAAATTCATTAAAAAAAACTTAAAATGATAAATCGCAGTCTTTCAAATAGATAGAATTATGACAAATAAAAAAGATTAAAAACAAGAGTATCAAAACAAAATCTTTAATATATTCGCAGCCGAAAATACAAAAGCCGATGTAGCTCAGCTGGCTAGAGCAGCTGATTTGTAATCAGCAGGTCGTGGGTTCGAGTCCCTCCATCGGCTCTTAGTTCTTTACATGTGTTGAATAATATTTGAGGTGGGATACTCAAGCGGTCAACGAGGACAGACTGTAAATCTGTTGGCTTAGCCTTCGAAGGTTCGAATCCTTCTCCCACCACTATTAGCGAGAGTAGCTCAATTGGTAGAGCGTCAGCCTTCCAAGCTGAGGGTTGCGAGTTCGAGTCTCGTCTCTCGCTCTAAGTCCCACTATCATAGTGGGACTTTTTTTTTCAGATGAAATGATGTTTACGATTTAAAAAAAATACACAAAATAACTCCTCACTAAGTTTTAAACAAAAAAAAGAGGCTATTTAGCCTCTTTCTTATATAGTGATAATACTTTCCACTTTACATTTTCTTTAAATCTGGATGAAGGTAATTTAACCGCTTTAACTCTTACCACATCACCTAACTTATACCCCTTAGATTCGGCGAAACTATAATTAATCGGAACCGAACCTACATAACAGCGCTCGTTTTCTTCTCTAATTTCATCTTCTACTACTTTATAAACTGTTCTCTTAGGGCGCTTTTCAGACTTTTCTACGTAAAGAGCTTTATATTTCACTCCTTCGTGATTGGCTACTCTTTGAAGTTTTAAACTCACAAAGTCTCCGACTCTAATATTCTTATCTCCAAAGTATTTATAAGCACCATGAACATCATCGGCTACAACAAACTCAGCTAGATCTTTTGCTAAGTTTAAACCGTAAATAATTCCATTATGAGATTTCCAATCTTTAAAAACATAAGCAACAATTTCCTTTGATCTGTTGTAACAGTAATTTGAAAGATCTAGCTGTTTCTTAACATTTTTAAACCAAGTATCATTAGAAAATGATTGCCATTCATCAGAAATATTTTTCCGCAATTCCTTTTTAATTTCAGTAATGGTATTATACAAAGCTTTAGCAACGCCAAACTCTTTTTCCTTTACCAAAATATAGAACAACTTTGTTTGTGAGCGCAACAACTGCCCCGGACGTGTATGACAAATAACCGTTTTACATAGCGCTTGTACTTTTCGCTCTTTATCCTCACTAATATCAGAAAACAACTCCCATGCCAAATACTCCTTACTTCTCTTTTTCAAATAAGCCAAAATAGCTTCTTCAGCCTTCTTCTTATCACCTATAGCATGATAAGCTTTTGCTCTGTAGTAGTCTATGTAAGGAATATTTGTATAATTCTCACCAACAAAACTTAACTCCTCTAATAAGATCTGAACATCAGACTCATCAGGATTTTCCCGATTGGTTAAATTCTTAGCGATCGTAAGTAAAAGCAACTCACCTAATGAAGGTTTTTTCTCACCACCTTCGTTAATAGCCTCAAAATGATTTTTAGGTAAATGACGAACGCGAAGTTTTAGTAAAATTCGGATATAAGAGTCATTTAACTCTTTTGTTTCAAGAACTGAACTTGTTATAAAAGTAAAAAGACTGGTACCACTCGGGAGATCAACATCTGCAATGATATCGTAAAGACGGTCAAAAACTTCTGAAGGAGCTTCGGCCCGGGTTAATTCTTTGATGAATTTACCCACTTGCCACATAATATTTTCGTGAATAACAGAATTTCGTTTAGATACTTCCAGAGCATAAAACTCGTTTAAGTACTCAAAAAACTGGTCAGCTTGTGCCAAGTAACAATTCTTTTGAAGCAGATCAGTTAATACCCTTCCTAGATCATGCTTTACAAGATCTTGATCCGGTTTATTCCTCAACCTCTCTTTAGCCAACTCATATGCTTGGAAGACTTCTCCCTCTCTTCTCAATTCGTCAATCACGGACATAAAATATCATTTAATTCTGCAAAATTACAAAAAGCTTTAATATACAACCAAACTGTATAAATTATCTTTCATAAATGTATTAACCTCAAAACTGCTATTAACTATTATAATGCGTTAAATTCATATATTTGCTACTCCAAAAATTAGATTAGTATTATACTATGGAAGAAACGAACGTAACGAATCAAGTTAACGATAATGAAATTATCGAAACGGGTACACCTGAAGAAACAACTAAAAATGTTCTGGTTGTTGATGTGGCAGACTATGCAACACTTGATACGGAGGACTTAATAGCAGCTGTAAAATCTCTTGTAGATACAGCTCCTATTCAATCAATTAAAGCTCAAATTGATGAAGCCAAAAAAATATTCTACGACAGAAGTAATGAAGCTTATAAAATAGCCTTAGAAAAATTCAAAGGTGAAAAAGGCGAAGGTGAAGGCGAAAGTGAAGGTGAAGAACAAGAAGATTTCGACTATAACTACCCGCACACAAATGCTTTTAAAGCTGTTTTAAAAAACTATAAAACTCAAAGAGATGCTTTTTATGGTGATCAGGAGAAACAGATGAAAAGTAACCTCAAAATTAAACTTGATTTAATTGAAGAGTTGAAAGGATTATTGAATGCTGATGAAAAGATTAAAGAAACCTTCGAGCATTTTAAAAATATTCAAGAACGTTGGAAAGCCACAGGACAAGTACCTAAATCTGATTTGGACAACCTTTGGAAAACCTACCACCATCACGTAGAGAATTTCTTTGATTACCTAAGAATCAATAACGATTTAAGGGATATTGAATTCAAAAGAAATTTAGAACACAAAACCACTCTTTGTGAAAAAGCTGAGGCTATTGCCACAGAAGAAAATCTAGATATCGCTTTTGCTGTATTACAAGAACTCCATGATGGGTGGAAAGAAATCGGCCCTGTAGGTAAAGATCATAGAGAAGCTATTTGGAAACGCTTCCAAACGGCAACCAAGGTGATCCACAAAAATCGTAACGACTACTACGAAAAACGCAAAGAGTCTTACGAGGAAAACTATCAGGCAAAATTAGCTTTATGTGAACAAGTAGAAGCTATTGACTATTCTATATTGACTCACCATAATAAATGGCAAAAGCAATCCAATATAATCAATCAATTAAGAGACGATTGGAAAAAAACTGGTCCTATCAGCCGTGAACAAAACGACAAATCATGGACGAAATTTATAACTGCAATAAAGACCTTCAATGCGAAGAAAAATGACTTCTACAAGGACTTAAAGAAAAATCAAAAAGACAATCTTGCTGTAAAACAAGCTATTGTAGAAAAAGCAGAAGCTTTAGCAGATAGTGCCGACTGGCAGGACACAGCAAACATTCTTAAGAAACTTCAAAGCGATTGGAAAAAATCAGGTATGGCTTCAAAAAAGGAAGCCGATGCATTATGGAATCGTCTAAAAACTGCCTGCAACACTTTCTTTGATAATTTAAAGGCCCAACACAAAATTCAAGACAAAGAATTTGAAGCCAATCTTGAAGAAAAGCAAAACTTCCTAAAACAAGTTGAAGCTTTCAAAAACTCTGGAGATACCAAACAAGATATTGAAACAATAAAAGGTTTTATAAATTCGTGGAAAGAACTTGGAAAAGTTCCACGCAAAAATGTAAAATCTACGGAAGGCACCTTCCGTAAATTGATTGACTCTTTCTTTGAACAATTAGATATGGACAAAGCAGAAAAAAGAGACATTCAATTTAAAACTAAAATTGAAGCTATTGTTGCTGAAGATGATGAAGCAAAATTGAGTGAAGAACTTTATAAGCTACAACAAGACGCTAAAAAATGTAAAGAAGAACTAACACTTCTTGAAAATAATATCAGTTTCTTTAAAAATGCTAAAGATGACAACCCACTCCTTAAAGAGGTGAGAAAAAACATTGAAAAGCAAAAAGAAAAACTGAACACGATCAAAACCCGAATGGCTTTTATAAAAAGTTTATAACTATTAAAAGGCATTCCAAAACGGAATGCCTTTTTTCTTTTCAAAAACAATGAATTTCGAACTCGTTTCAAAGTTTCAACCTACGGGAGATCAACCACAAGCCATTAAACAAATTGTAGATGGCTTAGATAAAGGCCTACCCTACCAAACACTGCAAGGAGTTACCGGCTCCGGGAAAACTTTCACTATGGCTAACGTAGTAAAAGAAGTTAACCGTCCTACTTTAGTCCTTTGTCATAACAAAACCTTGGCAGCACAATTGTATGGAGAATTCAAACAATTCTTTCCAAACAATGCCGTCGAATACTTCGTTTCCTACTACGATTACTATCAACCTGAAGCTTACATGCCTCATTCAGGGCTCTACATAGAAAAAGATCTATCGATAAACGAAGAAATAGAAAAACTTAGACTAAGCACCTCTTCTTCCCTACTTTCAGGACGCAGAGACATCATCGTAGTCTCATCAGTTTCATGTATTTATGGTATTGGTAATCCCGAAGAATTCAGTAAAAATGTTATTGAATTAAAGTTGGAACAAAAACTCAATCGCCAGGAACTTCTTTTAGCTCTGGTAGCATCGCTTTACTCCAGAACTGAAACCCAATTAGAACGAGGTCAATTTAGAGTAAAAGGGGATTGCGTAGATATCTTCCCTGCCTACTCAGACTTTGGCCTGCGCATCTTATTTTGGGATGATGAGATTGAAGCTCTAGAATCCTTTGACCCGATCAATGGACTAAAGATTGATAAATTTGAGGACCTTCGCATCTACCCTGCCAATATATTTGTGACGTCTAAAGATCGTTTAGATGATGCAAAACACGATATCCGCACAGACCTTATTAAACAAGTAGATTACTTTAAAGAAATCGGAAAACACCTGGAAGCAAAACGTTTGGAAGAGCGTGTGAATTTCGACTTAGAGATGATCCAAGAATTGGGCTATTGCTCAGGAATTGAAAATTATTCCCGGTATCTGGATGGCAGGAATCCGGGTTCTCGTCCTTTCTGTTTGATCGATTACTTTCCTGAAGATTTCATGTTATTTGTTGATGAAAGTCATGTAACTCTGCCTCAGGTACGTGCTATGTACGGAGGAGACCGATCACGTAAAGAAAACCTCGTCGAATACGGATTCCGATTGCCTGCAGCCATGGATAATCGCCCGCTAAAATTCGACGAATTCGAAGCCATTGTTCCACAAGCGGTGTTCGTTAGCGCTACACCTGCCGATTACGAACTGGAACAATCGGAAGGGTTTATTGTAGAACAAATCATTCGTCCTACAGGACTTTTAGATCCTGTAATTGAAATTCGACCTACACAAAATCAGATCGATGACCTTTTGGAAGAAATAACGAAACGAGTTGAAGAAGACGAACGAATTCTGGTAACTACTTTGACCAAAAGAATGGCTGAAGAACTAACCATATACCTTACAAAATATGGTGTTCGTTGTCGTTATATTCACTCGGATGTAGACACCTTAGAGCGCGTCGAAATTATGCGAGATCTACGTTTAGGTGCATTTGACGTACTCATTGGCGTAAACCTTTTACGTGAAGGATTAGACTTACCCGAAGTATCTTTAGTTGCCATTTTAGATGCCGACAAAGAAGGATTCTTGCGCTCACAACGCTCACTTACACAAACCATAGGTAGAGCTGCAAGACATACAAAGGGGAAATCTATATTTTATGCAGATAAAATAACAAATTCCATGCAGCTTACCATGGATGATAACGATCGTAAAAGAACTCTACAAATGAAGTACAACGAGGAGCATAACATCACTCCTTTTGCCTATAAGAAATCAAAAGCCAGTATTTTAGAACAAAGCTCTATTATTGGCAAAAATTACAATCAGGCGGCTGAACCGGATTCATCACTCACCGTTTCTGAAGAAGAAATTAAATATCTAACAGAAGAAAATAAACGCAAAAAAATTAATGAGCTGCGAAGGGCAATGGAAAAAGCTGCTAAAGAACTTGATTTTACCGAAGCTGCTCGTTTACGCGACATGATTAAGATGTTTAATAGGTAGTACGTATTAAGTACCAGGTATTACATTGACAGTTGAAAATGGAGAATTGACAACTAGAAACGGTCGTGCAGTCATTCTGAACTTGTTTCAGAATCCCATAGATAACGTACACCGGTCATTGGTCACCCACCGGTCATCACTCATCAATCATCACTAACTAAAGTTAAAACAAGTTAAGTCTTGTGCAACTCTATGAAAGAATCCGTATTATTGTATATCAGATAAATAGAACACCTATGAAACAATTCTTGAAATTCACCCTAGCCTCTGCTGTAGGCTTGGTATTCGGAGTATTCTCGCTTATATTAATTTTCACAATCATTGCATCAAGTGGAGAATCAAAAGAAGTCAAACTTAGTGAAGCACATATCCTACGCATAGAACTTAACGGCTCCATTCAGGATCGTGTAGAAGACATGCCTTTTGATCTTGGAAAACTAAGGGGAGAAAAAGTCAGCACGCTTGGTTTAAATGATATTCTGACGAATATCAAAAAAGCAAAAAAGGATGAACACATTAAAGGTATCTACCTCGAAATGGGATTTCTAAATGCTGGTTTTGCTACGATAGAGGAAATCCGAAACGCATTACTGGATTTTAAAGAATCCGGAAAATTCATTACCACCTATTCTGAGATTTACACGCAGAGAGCTTACTATTTAGCCTCGGTGGCCGATAACATCTGCATTTACCCTGAAGGAGCCCTGGAGCTTAAAGGACTTAACAGCACAGCCATTTTCTTCACAAATGCCTTAAAGAAGATCGGTGTAGAACCTCAAATTATCCGGCATGGTAAATTTAAAAGTGCGGTAGAACCCTTTATGCTCACGGAAATGAGTGATGCCAACCGCGAGCAAGTAGAGACTTTTATGGGGTCTATCTGGGAACAATTTTTAGATGATATTGCCTCTGACAGACAGCTAACAAGCGATCGCCTTAATAAGATTGCTAATAACTTAGAGGTTAGAACACCTAAAGATGCACTCGAATTAGGACTTATTGATAGCTTGTTCTACAGAGACCAATTGGAAAATCATTTCGCCTCTTTGATGGAAAAAGAAAATTATGACGATGTAAAATTCATCAAACTAAAAAAATACAACCGCGTAAGAAACGAAAATTCACGCGAGAAATTTAAAAAAGAAAAGATTGCAGTTATCTATGCTCAGGGAGAAATTAAATCCGGAGAAGGAAGTGAAACAGTGATTGGCTCTGAACGGCTTTCCAAAGCCATTCGCCAAGCCCGTAAAGACGAAAAAGTGAAAGCCATTGTTCTTCGTGTAAACTCGCCGGGTGGTAGTGCTTTAGCCTCTGATGTAATCTGGAGAGAAATGAAACTGGCACAAGAAAAAAAGCCTGTGGTAGTTTCTATGGGAGATGTTGCTGCTTCCGGAGGTTACTACATAGCTTGTGTTGCCGACAAAATTTACGCTTCGCCAAACACCATTACCGGTTCTATTGGTGTCTTTGGTGTTTTAATGAGTTTTGAAGAACTGTTAACAGATAAATTGGGGCTCACCTTCGATCAGGTAAAAACCAACAAATTCGCTGATCTGGGAATTCCAAACCGTCCATTAACAAAAGAAGAATACGACATCATTCATGAAAGTGTTGTGAATATCTACGACACCTTTACATCAAAAGTTGCCGAGGGTCGTAACATGAGTCAAGAAAATGTAGATAATATCGGACAAGGAAGAGTCTGGAGTGGGATCAATGCTATGGACATCAATTTAATTGATGAGTACGGTGGATTGGAAGAAGCCATTGCAGGTGCTGCACAATTAGCCGAAATGGAAGCGTACCGCATTTATGAATTGCCTGAACGAAAAGACCCTTTTCAAGAATTCTTCAAAAAACTTGAAGAAGACATGCAAACCTCATGGGTGAAGTATCAATTGGGTGATCAATACAAATATTACAAAACACTCGAAGACCTAAAACACCTAAAAGGCGTACAGGCCCGAATGCCGTATCAGTTTGTAATTGACTAAACACCCCCTCCATTTGAACACCGAAAGATCCAGAAAAATATACCTGTACTTAGCCGCAATATTCATCGCGGCTTTGGTGGTATGCAACCTTATTGCCAACAAATTCATAACAGTAGATCTGGGCTTTAAGACTTTTATTATTTCTGCCGGAGTACTCCCCTATCCACTTACTTTTTTGATTACAGACATCCTATCCGAGATCTATGGAAAGAAGAAAACCGCTCGCATCGTTTGGGCAGGGTTTGGTGCTTCCATTTTTGTTTTAGGGGTGCTCCTACTCGCTCAGCAGTTCGCTGCTATTGAAGGCTCTCCTGTAGATAATGAAACCTTTAACAAAGTATTCGGAAACTCATGGAGAGTCATCTTTGCTTCCATGACCGCCTATCTGTGTGCCCAGTTAATTGATGTGCGCATCTACCATTTCTGGAAGAAAAAAACCGCAGGAAAACACTTATGGCTCAGAAATAATTTCTCCACTGTATTTTCTCAGCTGGTAGATACAACACTTGTGGTATGCGTATTATTTATAGGGGTAAGGTCGAGTTCGGAGATCATACAATTTATTATTGATGGCTGGATCTTTAAAATGCTCTGCGCTTTTGTGGACACACCACTACTCTACGCTAGCACAGCCTTCATTCGTAAAAAAATTGGTCTGAAATTTGCTGAGGAAGTAGCGTAATTTTTTATTTAGGTTGAAAACTATAACTTGCCCCCTCATAAAATTTTAAAACCATTAAGAATGAAGAAAATTGCTTTATTAACCGCAATTGCGGGAATGTTTGTGACTGCTCAGGCACAAGATAAGATCACCAACAAAAAAGGAAGTGAATATGAATTCACCGTTGTCACTGATATTGAGGCTACGGAAGTTCAGAGTCAGGGAAGAACAGGTACCTGCTGGAGTTTTTCTGCATTGTCGTTTATCGAATCTGAGATCATGCGTTTGGGTGGTGGCAAGCACGAATTATCAGAAATGTTTATCGTGCGCAACACCTACTCTGACAAAGGAGAAAAATACGTACGCATGCACGGGAATCTAAATTTTAGTCCCGGTGGTGCATTTCACGATGTTAGTGAAATGATTAAAGACCATGGTATCGTCCCTTTAGAAGCCTACACCGGAAAACCGGCAAACGAAGAGAAATTTAACCACGGCGAAATGGATCACGTTCTTTTAGGCATGGTTGAAGCGGTTGTAGATGCAGAACAGGAAACCTTAACACCTTTATGGAAGCCGGCTTATGAAGCTGTCTTAGATACTTATCTGGGTGAAATACCTGAGAAATTCACCTACCAGGAAAAAGAATACACACCAAGATCTTTTGCCAAATCTTTAAACTTTAATGCAGATGATTACATGTTCATCAGCTCGTACACACACCATCCGTTTTACGAAGAATTTATCATTGAAGTTCCGGACAACTGGATGATGAAATCTGTTTACAATGTTCCTATGGAAGAAATGATGGAAGTCATTGACCATGCATTAATGAATGAATATTCAATTGCCTGGGCTAGTGATGTATCTGAAAAAGGATTCTCTTTCCGCGATGGTTTGGCTTTGGTTCCTGTAGAGGAAACAAAAATTAAAAAATCAGGTAAAGACAATAAAAACTTCTCTGATGCAGGTGCAAAAAAGAAAAGCTCCATTTTTGATGCACCCTGTGAAGAACAAGAGATCACTCAGGAAATGCGCCAAATTGCTTTCGATAACTACGAAACTACCGACGACCACGGCATGCACATGACGGGTATTGTAAACGATCAAACGGGTAAGAAATACTACATCGTTAAAAACTCCTGGGGAACCAAGCACAACGATTGCGACGGATACTTCTACGCTTCTGAAGCTTTCGTAGAATACAAGACGATGGATATCATGTTGCACAAAGATGCACTTCCAAAAAAAATCCGCAAGAAATTAGGGATTAAATAGCGATCAGCTTTCAGCATTTTAAAAATTAAAGCCCCGCATTGCGGGGCTTTAATTTTGTTTTAGTAATTAGCTATTAAAGATTCGTATGGAATATTCAATTTCTCGTGTAGTTTTCTAATCATATTCAGGTTTAATTTTCTTTTACGACTAAAAATCTCAGAAACACGACTCTTATAGCCAAGTATTTCAGCTAATTCCTTGTTAGTCATACCCATTTGTTCCATTCTAAATTTAATTGCTTCAATAGGATCCGGGGCTTCAATAGGATAATGCTCTTCTTCGTATTTTTCAATCAACAGCGTCAATAATTCAGCCTCATCACCCTCTTTTGAATCCATGGGCGCATGGAAAATCTTTTCAAGTCTGCTTAATGCCTGATTGTAATCTTCTTCTGTTTTTAAAACCTTTAGCTCCATAATTCCTAAATTTTATCTGCATTAATCTTATCGTAATCAGTATGAGTTCCTATAAATCTTATAAAAACCCATTTCCGCTCATAATTAACCTCTACAATCAATCTGTACTGATTCCCACAAATATTAAATACGACTCTACTGCTTTTTAAAATACTTGCTTTAGCATATTCTGACTTTATATCTGTAGGCTCAGACCAATTAGCCTTTGACACTTCTTTATACCATGTTTTGAGAGGTTCTTCTGAATTATTGTGCTTTTCCCAAAATTCTCTCAACACCTTCTTGGCAATTACTCTCATTATATTCTAAAGTTAAGACAAAGATATACAAAAGTTACCTAATTGGTAACTTTTAGGTTTTAATTTTATTAATTCATACTTCATTTACAAAGATTGTGCAACAAAAACTATTCCCAAAATATATAATTTCGAGATAAATAAAATAGATAGTCACCTAATAGTACGTGTAAAAATTACTGCATAAAAAAATCCCCCGCAATACCGGGGGATTTCCAATTTTATATAAAAAAACTACTTAGAAGTTTTCTCTTCCGGCAAAGTGGAAAGCACCCTCAATCGCAGCATTTTCATCAGAGTCAGAACCGTGAACTGCATTTGCAGCAATCGACTCAGCATACATTTTACGGATGGTACCTTCGGCTGCTTCAGCAGGGTTGGTAGCACCAATTAAAGTACGGAAGTCCTCAACAGCATTCTCCTTTTCTAAAATAGCCGATACAATAGGACCCGAAGTCATG
>JANXFM010000041.1 GCA_024959975.1 Flavobacteriales bacterium | reverse complement strand
TGACCTGTCTTCTATTAAAGCGATGTTCTACAAGGAGCCGAAACAGAATTACAAAATTTTAGAACTTGATCCAAAGGCTAGTGATGCTGAGGTGAAAAAAGCTTACCGTAAAATGGCAATGAAGTATCACCCGGATAAGTTGAGCGACCTAAGTGAAGCCCAGCAGAAAATGGGTCAAGAGAAGTTTTTAAAAGTTCAGGAGGCTTATGAAGCCATCAAGAATGAACGAGGAATCAATTAATGACTAATTAATGATGATTAATTAATAATGGTTAGATCGGAAAATAAAATATGGCTTCCTCTTCCTTAACCTAGGGTTTAAACCCTAGGTTAAGGGAAAGGAAAAGGAACTACTTTTCAGACTTTAATGAACACCTTCGATACCCATCAATGGGAATGTGTTAAAAACAAAACGCCCCAAGCTTTCACTTGAGGCGTTTTTTATGTTTAAAAGTAGATTTACTTTTCAGACTTTAATGAAGCTCCTAAGAACTCTCGGTTCATCAGTGCAATATTATCTAAAGAAATTCCTTTCGGACATTGTACCTCACAGTCACCCGTATTGGTACAGTTACCAAAGCCAAGTTCATCCATCTTTTCTACCATGTTTAAAGCACGCTCTTGCGCTTCTACTTTACCTTGTGGTAAAAGTGCCAGATGAGAAATCTTAGCTGATGTAAACAACATGGCAGAAGAATTTTTACAGGTTGCCACACAAGCACCACAACCAATACATGTTGCTGCATCGAATGCTGCATCTGCATCTGCTTTAGGTATCGGAAGTGCATTGGCATCTTGCGTATTCCCAGAAGTGTTTACAGAAACGTAACCACCTACCTGAATAATAGCATCGAAAGCCGTACGGTCAACCACCAGATCTTTAATTACAGGGAAAGCAGCAGCTCTCCATGGCTCAATGTAAATGGTATCGCCATCTTTAAATGAACGCATGTGTAACTGACAGGTTGTGATCAGGTCTTCAGGACCATGAGGCTCTCCGTTGATGTACATAGAACAGGAACCACAAATTCCTTCACGACAATCGTGGTCGAAAGCTATCGGATCGTCTCCTTTCTGAATAAGTTCCTCGTTCAATACGTCTATCATTTCTAAGAAAGACATGTCCGGCGAAATATCAGACATTTTGTATTCTACAATACGTCCTTTGTCTTCTGCGCCATTCTGACGCCAAACTTTAAGTGTAAGATTCATCCCGGCCATTATTTGTAGCTTCTTTGTTTCAACTCAATATTTTCGAACTTCAGGTCTTCTTTATGAAGCTCAGGTGTTTCATTGTCACCTTTGTATTCCCATGCAGCCACGTATGTGTAATCTTCATCGTTACGTAATGCTTCACCTTCTGTGGTTTGGTGTTCCTCACGGAAGTGACCCCCACAAGATTCTTCACGGCTCAATGCATCGCGACACATCAAGTCTCCTAATTCAATGAAGTCAGCAACGCGACCTGCTTTTTCCAGTTCCTGGTTAAAGCTGTTTTGAACTCCGGGAACTTTAACTTCTTTCCAGAACTCTTCGCGGATGGCTTTGATCTCTTCGATAGCTTCTTCAAGACCTTTTTTGTTACGTGCCATACCACATTTCTCCCACATGACTTTACCAAGTTTTTTGTGGAAGTAGTCAACCGACTTAGAACCTTTATTATCCATAAAGAAGTCTAAACGATCTTTAACAGCTTTTTCTGCTTTCTCAAATTCTGCATGCTCGGTAGAAATAGCTCCGGTACGGATATCATCTGCCAAATAGTTAGAAATGGTGTAAGGCAAAACGAAGTAACCGTCGGCCAAACCTTGCATTAATGCAGAAGCCCCCAAACGGTTGGCACCGTGATCGGAGAAGTTTGCCTCTCCGGCAGCAAACAATCCTGGAACGGATGTTTGTAGGTTGTAGTCAACCCATACACCACCCATCGTGTAGTGGATAGCAGGGTAAATTTTCATTGGCATTTCGTAAGGGTTCTCAGCCGTGATCTTTTCGTACATCTGGAATAAGTTTCCATAACGAGCTTCAACAGCGTCTTTTCCTAAACGATTAATGGCATCAGAGAAATCTAAGAATACCGCCTGTCCTGTTTTGTTTACACCGAAACCGGCATCACAACGTTCTTTGGCAGCACGCGAAGCAACATCACGAGGAACTAAATTCCCGAATGCAGGGTATCTTCTTTCCAGGTAGTAATCTCTATCGTCTTCAGCAATGTCAAGGGCTGTTTTTTCACCCTTAGCAATTGCTTGTGAGTCTTCTTTTTTCTTTGGCACCCAAATACGACCATCATTACGAAGTGACTCTGACATCAAAGTTAATTTCGATTGGTGGTCTCCGGTTACCGGAATACATGTTGGGTGAATTTGTACGTAACAAGAGTTGGCAAAGTGTGCTCCGTTCTTGTATGATTTCCAGGCAGCTGTACAGTTAGAGCCCATTGCATTTGTAGAAAGGAAGAATACGTTTGAGTATCCACCCGATGCAACAACTACGGCGTGAGCTGAATGTCTTTCAACCTCACCTGTAATTAAGTTACGTGCAATAATACCACGAGCTTTACCGTCGATCTTTACAATTTCCATCATTTCATGACGGTTGTACATGGTAACGGTACCTTTACTAATTTGACGGCTTAATGCTTGGTAAGCACCAATCAATAATTGTTGTCCGGTTTGACCTTTTGCGTAGAAGGTACGTTGTACTTGTACACCACCAAAAGAACGGTTGTCTAAAAGACCTCCGTATTCGCGTGCAAAAGGAACCCCTTGAGCCACACATTGGTCGATGATGTTTGCAGAAACTTCTGCCAAACGGTACACGTTAGCTTCACGCGAACGGTAGTCACCACCTTTAACGGTATCGTAGAACAAACGATAGGTGCTGTCACCATCGTTTTGGTAATTTTTGGCAGCGTTGATACCTCCCTGTGCAGCAATAGAGTGCGCACGACGAGGAGAATCCTGAAAACAGAATGATTTTACATTGAATCCCATTTCACCAAGTGAAGCTGCAGCAGCTCCACCAGCCAAACCGGTACCGATAACAATTACATCGATATTTCTTCTGTTAGCCGGATTTACAAGTTTTGCATCCGCTTTGTATTTCGTCCACTTATCAGCTAAAGGACCTTCGGGGATATTGTCGACAAACTTCGTCATAGTCTTAAAGTTGAGTAATGTAGAAATAGATTGGGAAAGAGATAAATCCTAAAGTCATGATCACAGCAAATGCAGTTCCTACTTTTTTAATGGCAGGGGTGTATTTTTTGTGACGCAGTCCCATTGATTGGAACGCCGACTGGAATCCGTGGTTTAAGTGTGTTCCTAAAAGGACCATCGCCACCACATAAATTGCAGAATACCACGATTGACTAAAGGCAGCCAATACCATGGTGTACATATCTTTAATAGCTGCGCCACTACTGTCTAAAGTCATGGCAACATCTCCAAATTTGTAACCGTACCAAAATGATTGTAGATGAAGAATCAGAAAGGCTAAAATAATTGTACCTGTAAGCCCCATATTTCTAGAATACCAGGTGCTTTTCTTTTTGTCCATCGCATATTTAACGGGTTGAGCAGCCTTGTTTGCTTTTGTCAACATGATTGCATCGATGATGTGTGCTAAGAATCCCACGACCAATACAATTTCCATGATACGGATAAGTGGGTTTGACGACATAAAACGAGTGTACTCGTTAAATTGAACAGGATCTGTGAAAAGGCTCACATTTCCGATAAGATGTATCAAAAGAAAACTGCAAAGGAACAAGCCTGTGATGGCCATCAGATATTTCCTTCCCAGTGACGATGAAAACAATCCAGCGCTGTTGCTCATGATGATTTTCTTTTTCCGGGGTTTTTTAAAAAATTTATTTTTGAACATGCAAATTTACTACACATAGTGTTAGTACACAACCATAAGGTTAATTAATTTTTAACTTTCAATTTTTAACTACATTTGCATTTATTAAAAGATATGTACTTAAAAAAATAGGAATGAAATACGAACAGATCGACAAAACACTTTTTATTAGAAATAGAGAACGATTCTGTAAAGAATTGAAGTCGAATTCTTTGGCGCTATTTAATTCCAATGATATCATGCCTACCAATGGAGATGGAACTATGGAATTTCGTCAAAACAATGATCTGTTTCACCTTTCAGGTGTAGATCAGGAAGCGTCCATTCTGGTTATTTTTCCCGATTCTTTCCAGGCAAAACATCGTGAAATTTTATTCTTAAAAGAAACCAACGAACATATTGCCGTTTGGGAAGGGGCAAAGCTCACCAAAGAAAAAGCTTTTGAAACTTCGGGGATTAAAACCGTTTACTGGATCAGTCAGCTCGAAACAATTTTACAGACTTTAATGAACGAAGTGAAACACGTTTACCTAAACAGCAATGAACATTTAAGAGCTACAATCGAAGTAGAAACCCGCGATGCCCGTTTTGGAAAATGGATCCGTGAAACTTACCCCACATACGGATATGAGCGTAGTGCGCCGATCATGCATAAAATTCGTGCTATTAAGGATGAGGTAGAGGTAGCCCTTATTCAGAAGGCTTGTGATCTGACAGAATCATCTTTTCGTAAGATCCTTAAAACGATTAAGCCGGGGGTGATGGAATACGAAATTGAAGCGGATATCATTCACGAATTTATCAGAAACAGATCTCGTGGTTTTGCTTACACTCCGATTATTGCTTCGGGAGAAAGTGCCTGTGTTTTACATTACATCGATAATAATCGCGAATGTAAATACGGAGATGTTATTTTAATGGATTTTGCTGCTGAGTATGCCAATTATGCTTCCGACATGACGCGTTGTGTTCCTGTAAGTGGGGAATTTACCAAACGCCAAAAAGAGGTGTACAATGCGGTATTAAGAGTTATGAAAGCGGCAACAAAAATGCTCGTTCCGGGAACGTTTCTTCACGAATACCACGCAGAAGTAGGGAAGTTGATGGAAAAGGAATTGCTTGGTTTAGGTTTAATCACTCAGGAAGATGTTGATGAGCAAAGTCCGGATTGGCCTGCTTACAAAAAATACTTTATGCACGGAACTTCCCACTATTTAGGTTTGGATGTACACGACGTTGGTTCGTGGACAAAACCTATCGAAGCGGGGATGGTGTTTACTTGCGAGCCTGGAATTTACATCCCGGAAGAAAATCTGGGCATCCGTTTAGAAAATGATATTCTCGTTACTGAAAACGGGCCTAAAGATTTGATGGCTAACATTCCTTTGGAAGCTGA
>JANXFM010000178.1 GCA_024959975.1 Flavobacteriales bacterium | reverse complement strand
TAACTTTCGATGATGAGTCTTATTATGAAGGAGAGATGAAATTTCGTCTACCGAATGGTTATGGGAAACTAACGCTCAGTGATGGAACTTATTATGAAGGAGCGTTTATATATGGTTCAGCGAATGGTCAGGGGAAACAAATTTATCCTGATGTAACTTATTATGAAGGAACGGTTGAAAATGGCAAACTGAATGGTCAGGGAAAACTTTATAGGAGTGATGGAAGTCTTATTTATGAAGGAGCGTGGAAAGATCGTAAAGCGCATGGTCAGGGGAGATATACATACTCAGATGGAACTTATTATGAAGGAGGATGGGAATATGGTCTGCCGAATGGTAATGGGAAACGAACTTACGCTGATGGATATTATTACGAAGGAACGTGGAAAAATGGTAAAAAGCATGGTCAGGGGAAATATACGTACTCAGATGGAACATATTATGAAGGAGGCTGGGAAGATGGTGAAAAGCATGGTTCTGGGAGATTTTATCTAACAAATGGAATGCATGATGAAGAACAGTGGAAATATGGTATACGTGTGAAAATTGACTTATAATGGAACTTATTTAGAAGGATAGTGGAAAGATGGTGAAGCCAATGGTAAGGGGAAACATTTCATAATTAATCTACCAACCTGCAAAATACTTTGTTCTCCGATCTGATAATTATTCATCAGTCATTAGTCATCAATCATTTTTCTCCTGTCTTCTTTTCCAACCTTCAATTTTTAATTTTCAACTTTCAACTACTCTTAAACCCTAAATTCTTAAATTTGCGAATCATAAATTAGAAAGAAAGCGAATTCATGGAAATTCCTAAGAAATACGACCCCATACAAGTAGAAGATAAGTGGTACCGATATTGGATGGAGAACGATTATTTTAAATCGACTCCTGACGAACGTGAAGCTTATACCATTGTAATACCACCACCAAATGTTACGGGTGTATTGCATATGGGACATATGTTAAACAACACCATTCAGGATGTGTTGGTTCGACGTGCGCGTATGCTTGGGAAAAATGCCTGCTGGGTACCCGGTACCGATCATGCTTCTATTGCTACGGAAGCAAAAGTGGTTAATAAACTCAAGGAGGAAGGGATTTCTAAAGATAACCTAACTCGACAAGAGTTTTTGGAGCATGCCTGGGAATGGAAGGAAAAGCATGGTGGGATTATCTTAGATCAACTGAAAAAGTTAGGTGCTTCATGTGACTGGGATCGTACATCTTTTACGATGGACGACAAGCTTTCGGCTTCCGTATTGGAAGTATTCGTCGACTTGTACAAAAAAGGACTAATCTATCGTGGTTTCCGTATGGTAAACTGGGACCCTCAAGCAAAGACTACGGTTTCCGATGAGGAAGTAATCCATAAAGAAGTTAATGCGAAATTATATTACGTTAAGTATCAGGTTGAAAATTCTGAGGAGTTTGTGACCATTGCTACCACACGTCCTGAAACCATTTTAGGAGATACAGCCATTTGTATTAACCCGAATGATGAGCGTTTCACACATTTGAAAGGGATGAAGGTTGTTGTTCCTATTGCAGGGAGAGTTATTCCAATCATCGAAGATGAATATGTTGATGTTGAATTTGGTACAGGGTGTTTAAAAATTACACCAGCACACGATCAAAACGATAAAGTAATAGGAGAGAAGCACGGTTTAGCTGTGGTGGATGTTTTAAATGACGATGCTACTTTAAATGAGCATGGTTTACATTACCAGGGTAAGGACCGTTTTGTAGTTCGTAAAGAGATTTCCAAAGAACTGGATGAATTAGGAGTCCTTGTAAAGATTGAAGATTACCAGACCAAAGTAGGGTGTTCTGAACGTACCGATGCGGTTATCGAACCTAAAATCTCTGTACAATGGTTTGTGAAAATGGAGAGATTAGCTGCTCCGGCTTTGGATGCAGTTATGGAAGATGAAGTTCAGTTAGTTCCTGCGAAGTTTAAGAACACCTACCGTCACTGGATGGAGAACGTGCACGACTGGTGTATTTCGCGTCAACTTTGGTGGGGACACCAAATTCCTGCTTATTTTTACGGCGATGGTCTGAACGATTTTGTGGTGGCTAAAACCATTGAAGAAGCTGTGGAACTTGCCAAAGAAGCTACAGGAAACAATGATTTAACTGCTTCAGACCTGAAACAAGATGCAGATGTATTAGATACCTGGTTCTCTTCTTCGCTATGGCCAATTTCTGTGTTTAACGGAATCATGGAGCCGGATAATGAGGAGATCAACTATTACTATCCGACAAACGACCTGGTTACGGCTCCGGAGATCCTATTCTTCTGGGTGGCTCGTATGATCTTAACAGGTTACGAATACCGTGGTGCTCGTCCGTTTAAGAATGTTTACTTAACAGGTATTGTTCGCGACAAGCAAGGGCGTAAAATGTCCAAATCACTTGGAAACTCTCCCGACCCTATTGACTTGATGAAGAAGTATGGAGCAGACGGCGTTCGTGTAGGGATGTTATTCTGTTCGCCTGCCGGTAACGACCTACCTTTTGATGAATCACTTTGTGAGCAAGGACGTAACTTCTCCAACAAAATATGGAATGCCTTCCGTTTGGTGAAAGGTTGGGAAATTGCCGACATCGATCAGCCGGAATCAAGTAAAATTGCCATCGATTGGTTTCATTCTAAGTTGAGCGAAACCATAGCATCTATAAATGGTAATTACGACAAGTTCCGTATTTCGGAAGTCTTGATGACCGTTTATAAACTGGTATGGGACGACTTCTGTTCTTCCTACTTGGAAATGATTAAGCCTGCCTATCAAAAACCGATTGACAAAGCTACTCTGGAAACTACTTTTGGGTACTTTGAGGACTTGTTGAAGCTGTTGCACCCCTTTATGCCGTTTATTTCCGAAGAGATCTGGTCTCTAATTACTGAGCGTAATACATCAGACGAGCGTTTGATTGTTGCTCAGTGGCCCGAAGTGAGTGCCATTGACACTAAGATTTTATCGGATGAGAAAATTGCAGCAGAAGTAATTTCAGGTATTCGTACCATTCGTAAAGAAAAGAACATTGCCAATAAAGATCAGGTAGAATTATTTGTGAAATTAAATGAAACTACAGACAAATCATTCGATTCGGTCATTAGAAAGCTAGGGAACTTATCTGCCTTACACTATGTAGATGAAAAAGTTGAAGGTGCTTTATCATTTAGAGTAAAATCCAATGAATATTACATTCCTCTAGCGGGGGCTGTTAATATTGAAGAAGAGATTGCCACTTTAAATCAGGAATTAGATTACACCAAGGGCTTCTTAAATTCTGTAATGAAAAAGTTAAGTAACGAACGTTTTGTGAACAACGCTCCTGAACAGGTCATCTTAAGTGAGCGTAAGAAACAAGCCGACGCAGAAGCTAAGATCAAAACCATAGAAGAACAGCTCGCTGCCATTCAATAGCACCTTATCAGCTCTCACGTTAGCTACAAATAATCGTTAGTTTTGTCCCTGATTCTCAGGCGGGCTTTTCGAAGAATGTATTGTGATAAAGGAGCATAATAAACATAATTATAGATACTTTGAGGTTTTAACCCATTGCTGAATAAATTATTGTATTTTCGCGCCGCGCTAATGCTCTGTTAGTGAGTCCGACCGGACTTCGTCGAAAGGGTTGAGTATTAGTTATTTATTAATTACTTAATCTGACGAAATGAATCAGAATTTTATTGAGCTTGGACTCGAAGACGTTATTGTTCAAGCTGTTGACCAGCTTGGTTTTGAAAAACCATCTCCTGTACAGGAAAAATGTATTCCTATTGTTTTGAATGAAGATACCGATCTGGTAGCTTTAGCTCAAACAGGAACAGGTAAAACCGCTTCTTTTGGTTTGCCTTTAATCCAAAAGATCGATAACGATAACAGAAAAACACAAGCCCTGGTTTTGGCTCCTACCCGTGAATTGTGTATTCAAATTACCGCAGACCTTAACGATTATGCTCGTTTTAAGAAAACGAATGTGGTGGCTGTTTATGGAGGTGCAAGCATTACCGATCAGGCAAAAAAATTAAAAAGAGGAGCACAGGTTATTGTTGCTACTCCGGGGCGTTTACAAGATATGATCAACCGTAGATTGGTTGATCTAAGTCATATTGACTATTTGGTTCTTGATGAAGCAGATGAAATGTTGAATATGGGCTTTCAGGATGCCATTGATGAGATCTTGGAAACAGCTTCTGAAGACAGAAATACCTGGCTTTATTCGGCAACCATGCCAAAGTCTGTAGCAAAAATTGCTTCCAATTATATGAAAGACCCTGTTGAGGTGACCTGTGGGACTAAAAATCAGGCAGCTTCAACCGTAGATCATCAATATTATTTAATTGACAATCGTGACAGATATAAAGTTCTAAGACGTATTGTTGATTCTTGCCCAAGTATTTATGCCATCATTTTTTGTCGTACGCG
>JANXFM010000092.1 GCA_024959975.1 Flavobacteriales bacterium | reverse complement strand
TACAATTAGGAAGTTTGGAAAAACTTATTATAATTTTGCAGTAAATTCAGGAATTGATATGGCAAAGAATCTAGTAATAGTTGAGTCGCCTGCAAAGGCAAAGACGATCGAAGGATTTTTAGGAAAAGATTTCAAAGTTTTATCGAGCTTTGGTCATATTCGCGATTTGTCGCACAAAGATATGGGTGTAGATATCCCGGGAGGATTTATTCCAAATTATGAGGTTTCTTCTGATAAGAAAGAAACAGTAAAGGCTTTGAAGAAGGAAGTGAAGTCTGCAGATACTGTATGGCTGGCAACTGATGAAGACCGCGAGGGAGAGGCTATTGCCTGGCACCTGGCGGAAACTTTAAATCTGAAGAATAAAGAAACAAAACGTATTGTATTCCATGAGATTACCAAAACAGCGATTACTAAAGCTGTAGATAATCCTCGTGAGATTGATTACAATTTGGTGAATGCCCAACAAGCGAGACGTGTATTAGATCGATTGGTAGGTTTTGAGCTTTCGCCGGTTTTGTGGCGAAAAGTAAAACAAGGTTTATCTGCCGGACGTGTGCAATCGGTGGCAGTACGTTTGACTGTTGAGCGTGAGCGTGAAATCAATAATTTTGATTCCAATGTATACTATAAAATTGTTGCTCAGTTTGTCAATAAAGAGGGTAAATCATTTAGGGCTGAGGTATCGTCGCGCTTAGAAAGTTTAGAAGAGGCTCAGGCCTTTTTGCAGAAATGTGTTGACGCTCAGTTTAGCGTTGCTAATCTTGAGAAAAAATCAGCTACTAAAGGTCCGGCGGCACCATTTACTACTTCAACATTACAGCAGGAAGCCGCACGTAAGTTAGGTTTCTCTGTTTCACAAACCATGACGGTTGCCCAGCGTTTGTATGAAGCGGGTAAGATTACGTATATGAGAACGGATTCTGTGAATCTGTCCAATGATGCCATGTCTGCCATTAAGCAAGAGATTACTAGTGAGTATGGTGAGTCTTATTCTAAGCCACGCACTTATTCAACGAAATCGAAAGGGGCACAGGAGGCTCACGAGGCTATTCGTCCTACCTACATGCACGAGCGTCATGTAAGTGATGATCATGGGCAGCAAAAATTATATGATTTGATCTGGAAGCGTGCTATTGCTTCACAGATGTCAAATGCAAAATTAGAACGTACTACTGTTACTATTGATCATTCAAATCATGAAAAGAATTTTATTGCCAAAGGTGAGGTTATCATATTTGATGGGTTTTTAAAAGTATATCTCGAGGGAACAGATGAGGAAGGTGAAGAAGAGCAAGATGGAATGTTGCCTAAGTTAGAGGTTGGTGAAAATGTATCGTATAAAAAAATTAGCTCCAGAGAACGATTTACTAAAGCTCCTGCAAGATTTACAGAAGCAAGTTTAGTGAAGAAGCTGGAGGAGCTTGGTATTGGTAGACCGTCAACTTATGCGCCGACTATTTCTACAGTTCAACGCAGAGGTTATGTGGAGAAAGGTGATGATGAAGGAATACTTCGTCCCTATCATTATGTCGAATTATCGAATTCGGCAATTACAACGAATGTTTTAGAGGAAAAAGCCGGTTCAAAGAAAGGGAAGTTATGTCCTACTGATATCGGTATGGTGGTAAATGACTTCCTGGTATCTAATTTCAATTCTATTTTAGATTACCACTTTACTGCAAATGTAGAGGTTGAGTTTGATGAAATTGCTGCAGGTGATAAATCTTGGAACGACATGCTTAAAAATTTCTATGGAGATTTCCATGCGAAGGTTGAAGATGTTAAAGAGAATTCTGAGCGAGCCGTTGGCGAGCGTCTTTTGGGTATTGATCCTAAGACAGGATTAAATCTTTATGTTCGTATTGGTCGTTATGGACCTATGGCGCAATTGGGTGAAGGTTCTGAGGAAGAGAAACCTAAGTTCGCGAGTTTAAGAAAAGGTCAGTCTATAGAGTCTATTACTTTAGAGGAAGCTATTGATTTGTTTAAGTTACCCCGACAAGTCGGGCAATTTGAAGATAAAGTGGTAACTGTTGCCATTGGAAGGTTTGGTCCTTATGTTCGTCACGATGGGAAATTTGTCTCTTTAGGTGAATATGATCCAATGACCATAGAGTTAGATGCATGTGTTGAGCTAATTGAAGCAAAGCGTAAATCGGATGCAGAGAAACATATTAACACTTTTGATGAGGAGGAACCAACCATTCAAGTGCTACACGGAAGATGGGGTCCTTATATTAAGATGGAGAAGAAGAATTACAAGATTCCAAAAGACGTGGAAGCTGAGAGTTTAGATAGAGCTCAATGTGTTCATATTATTGAGAATCAGCCTAAGAAAACTAAAGGAAGGGCCAAAGCCAAAACAAAGACAAAGGCAAAGGCAAAGAAAAAATAAGTCAAAAAATCCTCACTAATCAGTGAGGATTTTTTATTAGAGCAGTAATCTGTTTTTAGCTAACTAACAACTAACAACCATTTTTTTATATTTAAGGCATGGATTTAAATGGGTATCTTCAAGCTTATCAGTTAGAGCTAAACACCAATGCTAGTGATCGACTGGGTTCTTATGTAAATTTTTACAACGAGGATTTTCAAGGAGATGTGTTTTCTTATGATGTTTTTATTCTGGGGGTTCCAGAGGGGAGGTTGTCTTTAAAAAATGAAACCTGTGCTTTTGCACCCGATGAGATCAGGACCTCTTTTTATGAGCTTTATCGAGGGGAATGGAATCTAAAGGTCTTGGATTTAGGAAACCTTATACTTGGACAAAAAGTTGAAGATACCTACGTAGCATTAGAAGAACTTACGTCTTATTTGATTCGGGAAGGGAAAGTGCTACTGGTTTTAGGGGGTGGTCATGATTTGATTACGCCTATATATAAAGGACATTGTGCCTTTGGAAAACCTCTTAATTTTGCATCAGCAGATGCGTATTTAGATTTTCAGGATGGAGATAATTATCATTCCAGGTCTTTTTTATCTCAACTTTTAGCTTCCAAGGAGTCTTTGTTGTCTAAGTATTGTCTTTTTGGGTATCAAACTTATTTATGTTCTCCAAATGAGCTTAGTTTATTGGAGCAAATGGATTTTAATCTTTTGCGATTAGGTGAAGTAAATGCGGACATAAAGGAAATGGAGCCTTACATGAGAGATCTAGATCACTTGAGCGTGGATTTATCGGTAGTGAAACACTCTGAAGCATCAGCAACTGTGTATTCATCTCCCAATGGAATAACTGCAGAAGTTCTGTGTGCTATGTTTCGTTATGCCGGAATGAGTCATGGGATAAAGAGTGTATTGTTTTCAGATTTAAACCCGCGCTTGGATAAAAACGGTCAAAGTGTGAAGGTTTATGCGCAGGCAATTTGGTATTTTCTAGAAGGACTACACTTAAGATACGATGATTTTCCTGATGAGGAACGGAATAATTTTCAAAGATTTCATGTCAGTTCGGAATTATCAGACCTGATATTTTATAAAAGTGAACAGTCGGGGCGATGGTGGGTGGAGCTTCCCAAAAATCCTTCGTCAGATAAGGTTTTGTTACCATGCTCATTCTTAGATTATAAAAAGGCTGTAGATGGGTTGCTTTCTGATAGATTATTAAAGCAAGTCAGGTTATAGTTTGTTGGCACGAGATTTGTTTAAAATTGAATGTCAAAAAAAAAGATGTAAAAGGTTGTAGTAATAAATCCGATGATTTTTGTTTTTTTTTCTATCTTTAGCCCTCTCAAATTAGGTGCAACGAACGGATGATGCATTATATGAAAAAGGTTTTAGTACTATTTTTCGTGTTACTGAGTGGATTGGTGAAAGCGCAACAGGATCCACAGTTCTCGTTAAATATGTTTAATATATATTCGGTGAATCCCGCTTTTTCGGGTAGTCACGATCAGTTTAATGCATTGGCGATACATCGAAGCCAATGGGTAGGATTTGATGGTGCTCCAGCAACTCAACATGTAAGTGTTGAGGCTCCTGTTTATTTTTTACATGGTGGAGCTGGTATAAGTTTGACGAATGATAAGTTAGGTAACCAATATACTAGAGGAATTAATTTTTCTTATGCCTATCAAACAAAACTAACTAAGAAGTCAGAGTTAGGTCTGGGTCTTAGTTTTGGTTTTTTAGATGTTGGTGTTGATGGTGTTTGGTTGGCCCCTGATGGGACGTCTGGTGGGAGTGATCCATCCATACCTGCAATGAACTCTAATGATGTAGTTCCTGATTTAGGTTTGGGATTGTATTATAGAATGAAGTCATTGTATATTGGTTATTCGGTGACGCACCTAAACCAAGCTCTGGCAGTTTATGGTGATGATGATAGAGATCTTCAATTTAAGAGACATCATTACTTAACTTTAGGTTGGAAGCATGATGTAACGAGTGAACTTGTTTTGCATCCTTCTATATATGTTAAAACAGATCAGGTTTCTACTCAGATAGATTTCAACGTAAATGCAAATTACGGTGATCATCTTTGGGGTGGAATGACTTATAGATTAGATGACGCCGTAGTTGTAATTGCAGGTTATAACATTAATGAGAACCTGAAATTTGGCTATGCGTATGATATAACCACTTCAGATTTAAAATCTGAATCGAGTGGTTCGCATGAGGTGTTGTTGCGATATTCGTTTAAAATGCGTCCCCCAGGCAAGTTGCCAACGCATTATAGGAATATTCGTTATAATTAGTGAGAACTGCTTATTTGTAAATTGTAGGAAAAACAACAAAAATGAAAAAGATACTTTTACTTGGAGTTATTGCAGCAACTGTTTTTAGTAGCTGTGGTACTTCATCAAGAGGAGAGCTAGTTGGTGTTCAGGAGTTATCAGAATTTTACCCTTCTGATCCATATGGAATGGTTAAAATTCCAAGAGGCACATTTACTATGGGAGCGAATGATGGAGATGTTCCTTACGCTCATACGACACCAAAGAAACTAGTGACGATGCATTCGTTTTATATGGATCAAACTGAAATTACAAACAATGAATATCGTCAGTTTGTGCATTGGGTTAGAGATTCTATTGCAAGAACTCTTCTAGCCGAAGGAATGGTAGAAGGGTATGAATATATCGAGGAAACTCCTGATGGCGAGTTTTTAGATAATCCATATCTTAATTGGGATGCGGATATTGATTGGGATGGAAATGAGGAAATAGAGCTTACTCTTGAGGAAATGTATTTGCCTTTGGAGGAGCAAATTATGGGACAAAAAGGGTTTGATACTCGATCCTGGAGTTACAAATACTCTTGGGTAGATAAAAGTCCTGCAGCTAAAAAGGCAAATCGTTTCGATCCTGAGACAGGTACTTATCGTGAAGGGTTTTCGCGTCAGAACTTAGTTCATGATGCAGAGGTTTATGTATATCCTGATACTTTAGTCTGGATGAGTGATTTCTCTTACACTTTTAACGAGCCTATGTTTGATACTTACTTTTGGCATCCTGCCTATGGTGAATATCCTTTAGTAGGTGTTAACTGGGAGCAAGCTACTGCATTTTGCCATTGGAGAACCGATTTACGTATGAGACAGTTAACGTCATATCAACAAAAGTATGAAACTGAATTCCGTCTTCCTACAGACGCTGAATGGGAGTATGCTGCTCGTGGTGGTAAAGAACATTCAATTTATCCGTGGGGAGGTCCTTATTCTCGAAATAGTAAAGGGTGTTTCTTAGCTAATTTTAAGCCTGTAAGAGGTAATTATATTGCCGATGGATATGCGTTTACTGCACCTTCAGAGTCTTATTGGAGAAACGATTATGACTTATTTAATATGTCAGGAAATGTTTCAGAGTGGACATCTACACCATTTGAACCTACAGCATCTATGTTTGTTTCAGATATGAATCCTTTTTACACATATAATGCAGATGAAAATGCGCATCCTATGTTAAAGAGAAAAGTTGTTAAAGGTGGTTCCTGGAAAGATGTAGGTGCATTTTTACAAGTTGCAGCAAAAGATTATGAATATCAGGATACTTCAAAGTGTTACATAGGTTTCCGTTGCGTTAAAACATACGCAGGGGTAGAAACTGTAGACTTTGGGTATTAAACTATTGAATACAAAAAAATAGATTATGTTTAAATTTTTTGAAAGTAACAAAGGAAAGAACCTCATGTCCAAACTTTATGGTTGGGGTGCTGCAGTTGTAATCTTAGGAGCGATGTTTAAGATCTTACACTGGGATGGAGCAGATTTAATGTTGACGCTTGGTTTAACTACTGAAGCTATTATTTTCTTTATATCCGGTTTTGAAAAACCACATACTGAATATGATTGGTCTATAGTTTACCCTGAATTGGCAGGAATGAATGATGGAAAGGAGAGTCCTGTCAGAGAACTTGATAATATGCTTGAAAAGGCAAAAGTTGATGAGGATCTAATTCAAAGTTTGGGTGATGGTTTAAGAAAAGTAAACGAAGCAGCAAATGGATTGGGTTCTGTATCCGATATTGCTGAGAGTACAAATGAGTATAGCAGACAAGTAACTTCTGCTGCCAAAAACCTTGAAAGTATCAATTCATTATACGAAGAGCAAATGAAATCTTCTATTGAGCAAACTGAAGCTACCCGTCAAATGGCAGCTAACATGACTTATTCATTAAATGAGGCTCAACAAATGCAGGAAGAACTAGCAGTATTAAGTAAAAACCTAAACGCATTAAATGGTGTTTACGGAAATATGCTTAGTGCTATGAACGTTAGTAATAAATAATTTGCAATTAATTATTAAACCGTAGGTATAATGGCTTCAGGAAAACTTTCACCAAGGCAGAAAATGATCAACATGATGTATCTCGTGTTGACTGCTTTATTGGCTTTGAATATTTCTAAGGATATGTTGAAGGCTTTTGCAAAGGTTAACAATTCCCTAAAATCGAATTTATCAAATATTAGTCATCAATCAGATATTCTCTATTCACAATTTCAAGAGAGTGCTGAAAATTTTCCTGAGAAGGTTGGTTCTCAATATGAAATAGCTCAATTGGTTCAAAATGAGGCAGAAGGCTTTAGGACGTATATTACAGAGCTTAATGATCTGTTAATTCAAAATACAGGTGGTTACAAAGAGGATGGCATAGAATTAAAAAGTGCAGATAATAAATCTAAGGTTTCAAATTTAATGCTAATGAAGCCCGATGTAAAAGGGAAAGAATTTCGTTTAAAAATTGATTCATACAGAGATTTTTTATTAGAACTTGAAGTTGTTCAGAATGATGAGGAACTAAAAAATATGATTACTTCAAATCTTGATACTGACGATGTGTTGAAAGACGGCATATTTATGTCGTGGGAGGAAGGGACATTTAACAATGTACCATTAATTGCAGTTTTAACATTTTTGTCACAGTATCAGGTTGATGGATCAACGATTGAGTCTAAAATTGTTGAGTCATTGTATTCCGGCGTATCTGCTGATGATATGAAATTTACGACTGCTATTGCCCAGGTTATGGCACCTAAGAACTACATCATGCAGGGTGATAGTTTTAGAGCTGAAATTTCTCTTGCAGCATTTGATACAACACAAACGCCTGAAATTATTGTAACGAATTCATTTAATGAAGATGGTACTCCGGACTTTTCAGGTTCTGATACGATTGATGTTTCAAAGTTAGGAATAGGACAATACAATGTTGTTGCAAGAGGTTTGGGAACACAAAAAAGAGCTGCTCGAATCTTACTTACAACAGAAAAAGGAGTTATTCCTTACGATGAGGTTTTTGAATACGAAGTAGCTAAGCCTATGGCGGTAGTGTCACCTACTAAGATGAATGTATTCTACAGAGGTGTACCTAATCCCATTGATGTGTCTGCACCCGGATTTTCTCCTGAAGATTTACAGGTGTCCGGTAAAAATGTGACTCTTAAAAGAATTAAGCCCGGTCAGTACGAAGCAACTGTAAGAGAT